>JAEEKM010000262.1 GCA_016282455.1 Treponema sp.
GCCAGCCGCTGGAAGATTGATGACCTGATTAAAAAATATTCCAACCATATTGCCTTCCCCATTTACCTGCACTACACCCAGACCAAGTATGATAAGGAAGGTAAGGCTGATGGAACTGAAAGCAAGGTAGAGCAGGTGAACTCTGCAAGCGCCCTGTGGAAGAAAAACAAGAACGAACTTAAGACAGAGGACTACAACGAGTTTTACAAAACTTTCAGTCACGACGGAACAGATCCTCTTCTTCATCTCCACACACATGTTGAAGGAACCCAGGAATATACAACTTTGTTCTACGTGCCTCAGGTTGCTCCCTTTGACATGTACAATGCCGATTATAAGAGCGGCGTAAAACTTTATGTAAAGCGTGTCTTTATTACTGATGATGACCGTGAACTTTTGCCCAGTTACCTGCGCTTTGTCCGTGGTGTAATTGACTCTGAAGACTTACCGCTGAACGTTAGCCGTGAGATTCTTCAGCAGAACAGAATTCTTGAAACAATTAAAACTCAGTCCGTTAAAAAACTTCTTGCTGAGTTCAAGCGCATTGGTGAAGCTGCAGACAAGGCTAAGGCAAATGAAAATCAGACTGACGAAGATAAGGCCGCCATTGAAAAGTGGAACAAGTTTGTAAAGAACTTTAACCGTCCTCTTAAGGAAGGTCTTTATTCAGACTTTATTAACCGTGATGAAATTGCAGAGATTATCCGCTTTAAGAGTACTGCTCCCGAAGGAACAGGAGACGACAAGTGGACAAGTCTTGCAGATTATGTAAACCGCATGAAGGGAGACCAGAAGTCCATTTACTACATTACCGGTTCTGACGAAAAGAACCTTCGTGCATCCCCGCTGCTTGAAGCCTACAAAAAGAAGGGCTTTGAAGTGCTCATCATGGCAGACGACATTGATGACATTGTAATTCCAGCCTACGGTAAGTACAAGGACTTTGAACTTAAGGCAGTAAACCGCGCCGGAAGTGATGAAGAACTTGGTGTAGACAAAGAAGAAGCAAAGAAAAAGGAAGAGGCATTTAAGCCCGTTCAGGAGAAAATCAAAAAAGCACTCGGTGACAGGGTTAAAGATGTTGTTCTTTCAAAGCGCCTTTCCGACAGCCCGAGCTGCATTGTTGTGGACGAAAATGATCCCAGCCTGCAGATGGAACGCATGATGCGTGCCATGGGACAGGGAAATGCCGACATGGTAAAACCAATCCTTGAAGTAAACGCAGACCACGCCGTTGTGAAAAAACTCGAAGGCGAGGTAAGTGAGGACTACGTTGCAAAGGTAAGTGAAGTTCTTCTTGACCAGGCCCTGCTCGTAAGCGGTGCTGAACTTAAGAACCCCTCCGACTTTGTAAACGCCATAAATGCACTTCTTGCGTAAACTTTAGTTTGAAATAATCACAACTAACGAAAGCGAGTTGTGGGTGGCAGGTGTATTTTAACAGTAAGTAAAAGATGTAAATGTACGCTGTAATGGAGCAGAGGTTCCTGTGTGAAAAAAAATCTGCACAAGCGAGCAAAGCGAGCGCGGAAGCCTTTTTTCACACAGGGTTCTCTGCGGGAATGAAAGCGTACATTTTTTTATGTTTTTTTTATATTTTTGTTTAGATAACACCTGTCATCCGCAATTATAAACCTACTTGAGAAAATAAAGTCTTTTCTATATAATCACCGCATGCTTAGTAAAATGAGAAATATCGGCATCATGGCTCATATTGATGCTGGAAAAACAACCACAACAGAACGCATTCTCTATTATTCAGGAAAGATTCATAAAATCGGTGAGATTGATGATGGTGCTGCAACCATGGACTTTATGCAGCAGGAACAGGACAGGGGAATTACCATTGCCTCTGCCGCAATTACAACTCAGTGGAAAGGACATCAGATTAACATAATCGACACCCCCGGTCACGTGGACTTTACTGCAGAAGTTGAACGCTCACTCCGCGTGCTTGACGGTGCCATTGCAGTCATTTGTGCAGTGGGTCATGTTCAGCCGCAGACAGAAACCGTCTGGAAACAGGCAGACCGCTTTAACGTTCCCCGCATTTGTTTTGTAAACAAGATGGACAGAATCGGAGCAGACTTTTATGCCGCCTTGGAAGATGTTCACACAAAGTTCGGGGCAGAATGCGTTGCCCTTGAAATACCCATTGGTGCAGGTTCTGACTTTGACGGTGTGATTGACCTCCTTCGCATGAAAGAGATTCACTGGGATGCCGAAACCGAAGGTGAAAAGTTTACCGAAAGTGAAGTAAGCGATTCCTTAAAGGCTCAGGCAGAAGAGTGGCGTGAAAAACTCATAGACACTGTCGCTTCAAACGATGATGCCCTGGGTGAAAAATACCTTGAAGGCGAAGAAATTACAACTGAGGAACTTATCACTGCAATCAGAAAGTGCACGATTGAAAGAAAAATTGTTCCCTTCCTCTGTGGTTCAAGCCGCAGAAACCAGGGTGTTCAGCCCCTTATGGATGCAATTGTAGCCTATCTTCCTGCCCCTGATGAAGTTCCACCTGCCGAAGGCATTCAGCTTAAAAAACATGGCGAAGAAGAAAAAATAGATGTTAAGTGCGACCCCGAAGCAAAAATTCCTCTCGGCCTCGTGTTTAAAATTCAGTATGACCGTGAAGCCGGTATTCTCTGCTATGTGCGCATGTACTCTGGAAAAATCAATACAGGAACTCAGGTTTACAATGTTGCAAAGAAAAAGCGTGAAAGAATCAACCGCATTCTGCGCGTAAATGCCAACCATATGGAACCCATGGACAGCGTCAGCGCAGGCGACATTGCAGTTTTTGTAGGACTTAAACTTTCTCAGACAGGCGACACTTTAGGAAGCGAAGGACTTCCCGTTCTTCTTGAAAGCGTTAAGTTCCCTGAACCGGTTATTTCTGTTGCCATTGAACCAGAAACCTTAAGTGACCGTGACAAGCTTAACGAGACCCTGGAAATTTTAAGCCGCGAAGATCCAACCTTTACTCACCGTGATGATGAAGAAACCGGTCAGCTTGTAATCAGCGGAATGGGTGAGCTCCACCTTGATGTTCTTGTAACAAGAATCCGTGACGACTTTAAAGTGCAGTGCCGTGTTGGTGCACCCCAGGTTACTTACCGTGAAGCCGTTACTTCCGAAGCCGAATACACAGAAAGTTACAGCCGTGTACTTGCCGGTAAAGAAAATACTGCAGGCCTTACCCTTAAAGTTTCTCCCCGTGAAACAGGAAGCGGAAACCTCTTTACAAACAACGTTAAACAGGGAGAGATTCCCGAAGAAATCTTTGCTGCAATTCAGACGGGCGTAGAGAACTGTTTTGCAAGCGGAATCCGCATGGGGTACCCCTGTACAGATACTGCCGTAACAATTACTGCCATTGACTACAATGAACTTACTGGAACACCAGTTGCCTTCCAGGCTGCTACAGTAGAAGCCTTTGACAAAGCCTGTGAAAAAGCAGGACCTGAACTTCTTGAACCTGTTATGGCAGTTGACATTGAAAGCCCCAGTGAATTTGTTGGAGACGCAATGAGCCAGATTACCCAGCGCGGAGGAATGATTTCCAGCATGGAAGAAAAATCCGGAGGATCCCTTGTTCACGCCCAGGCACCAATGGCAAAGATGTTCGGTTTTTCAACCACCCTTCGCTCAGTAACCCAGGGACGTGCAAGTTTCTCCATGACTTTCAGTCATTTCCAGAAAAGCAGCCGTTAGTGATCCTGCAGGACGAGGACTGTTCTGTCAGAGTAGTAGGAGTTTGTTGTGATTGTTCCGTCAGGAATATCCATCTTTCCATAAGAGGAAAAATCAAACATATCCCTAAGCTGACGGTCAAAAGTTTTTTCTTCGTCCTGTGTGAGAGCCACTTCGTGCCGTTCCAGAACTTCTTCAAACTCGTATTCTTCCATTTCTTTTCCAAGGTCGCTACCCCTTGTCCAGAAGACAACGTCTACAAGACCAGAAGCAAGTGCAGTAGACCGGGAACCGCTGTCTGTAGAAATGAGCCTTATATTTTTTCCAAGCCGTCTGCTTATTTCAGAAAGAACTGCCGTGTTAAAGCCTGCCGGTACTCCCCTCGGTGAAACATAATCCATTGGAGGAAGGTCTCCGGTTACTGCAACTTTAATTGTGCCCGCTCCCTTAAACCTCGGAAGTTTCAGGCTTGCAATTTTTCCTTCTATGCTTTTAGTAATGTGTTCGTCTACAAGCCTTTCAAGAGTGCCGTCTTTTTTCATCTCGTCAATTACTTCGTTAAAATCATCCCTTAGTTTTGTATTTTTTTCCATCATCATAAAGGAAAAGTCATTCATAAAAAGTCCGTTCTGCAAAATCTCCTTAACATAATCACTGTCCTCTTTAACGGATTCAAGTGTGTCAAGAATAAGCAGGTCCGGATTCCATGCACAGATGTAGTCAGCCATGCTTCTGTTTGTGGCAATAAAAGTTATTTCACTTGACTGCAGTGCCATGAGCATGGTGGAAAGGTTGTCGTAAAAAATAACTCCGTCGTTCAGGCTTGCTTCTACAAGGCGTTTTTGCACAGACCTTTCGTCTTCGCTGGCAGTAATTCTGCTTGCGGCAAATGCACGGGCCTGCATGAGTTTTGCTGCCTCTTCTTCACTTGCATTCAGCATGGAAAGAAAACCGATTTTCATGTGCTTCTGGGCAAAAGAAAATGTTGATGTAAAAATACATAGCGTGCTTAAAATAATAAAAAATTTCTTCAGCATGATTATCCCCTTGCCTGTCAGTATAGCATAAAAATAATCTATGGAACAGATGAGGTAAAAACAGTATACTCATTTTATGAAGCAAATTGTCTGTGCCACAGTTCTTGTAGAAAGTTCCCCGCAAGCTCTTCCTCTAGGGGCGGCCTGTATTGCTTCTTCTTTAAAACAGGATTCCTTTATTTTTCAGAAGGCCAGTGTCAGCCTTGAAGATTTTTCCCTTGAACAAAAAGAATTTTCATCCCTTTCCCATGAGGAGATAGCTTCTCTTATTGCAGAAAAAATCTTTTCAGGACGGGAAGTTTTTGTCCTTGCCCTCAGCGTTTATGTCTGGAACAGAAAAATTCTTGAAAGCCTTATAAAAAAAACAAGGCTTCTTTCTCCTCAAACTCTTTTTATTGCAGGTGGTCCGGAGATTACTGCAAATCCCTTTTCCTTTACTGCCGCTGATTTTTGTGTTGCAGGAGAAGGGGAACTTGCACTTCCTCTTCTGGTAAAAAATCTTTTACAGAATAAAACTGATTTTTCAATTCCAGGTGTTTACGATACAAAAAATAATGCAGAAAAAAATGAAGGCTCTCTTTCCATTAATCGTGCCACTGCTCCGGATTTAGAAAAACTTTCTTCTCCCTGGCTTGACGGAACTCTTTCTCCAAAAAAATACGGAGGCGTTCTCTGGGAACTTGCCCGCGGCTGCCCATTTAAATGTTCCTACTGCTATGAAAGCCGTGGTGAAAAAAAAGTAAGACGTTTCCCTTTAGAAAGGGTAAAAAAAGAACTTGAGTTTTTTGCAAAAGAAAAAGTTCCCCAGGTTTTTGTGCTTGACCCTACTTACAATGCAAACAAAAAGGAAGCGCTTTCCATGCTCCGCCTTATAAAACAAATCACTCCGGAAACTTTTTATTACTTTGAAGCAAGGGCAGAATTTATTGACAAAGAGATGGCAGAGGCTTTTTCTAAAATAAACTGTTCCCTTCAGTTTGGCTTACAGAGTGCCCACCCAGAGGTGCTAAAACTTGTAAACCGCAGTCTGGACAGAAAAACTTTTTCCCGTAACATAAATCTTTTAAATCAGACGGGAGTTGTTTTTGGTTTTGATTTAATTTACGGTCTTCCAGGCGACACATTTGCAGGCTTTAAAGAGAGCATTGATTTTGCCCTCTCCCTTTACCCCAACAACCTTGAACTTTTCTGTCTGAGCGTTCTACCCGGCACTGACCTTTATGAAAGGGCTTCGACCCTTGGTTTGACCTACCAGACACTTCCGCCTTACCATGTAACCAGAACCCTTACAATGAATGAAAGTGATTTGGAAAAAGCGAGAACTCTTTCTTTTGCAGTCAATGTTTTTTACACTCAGGGGCGGGCAGTTCCCTGGTTTAACAGTCTGCTTCATCTAATTCATCAGAGTCCTTCTGCTTTTCTTTCTGACTTTGAATCCTTCTTAAAAAAGCAAAAGGTTTCTTTTGAAGATGCCTGTGCAATCCCTTTTGAAGAGATTACAAAACTTCAGCTGGATTTTATTCAGGAAAAGCTTTCTGCAAAATATAAGCGCTATCTTTCTTTGGTAAAAGACGTGCTTCTTCTTAATGCTGCCCTTTCACAAGCCCTTGCACAGGGAAAAGAAAGCCTTGTTTCCTTAACCTATCATCCGGATGACCTTACAAGTGAATATGCTTCTGATTTTGTTTTCTTTGCAAATAATGCAAGACCCTATAAAAACAGGACAAAAGTTTTTATCGGAAAAAATGGAATAGACTTTCGCCTTGTAAAATAAAATTTATTTTGAAAACTTAAGCCACTTTTCTTCCAGCGCAGTCCAGCAGTTTTTTTCCTGACTGATGCAGGCTGCCTTTATGCTTTTAGGAATAAGTGTAAGGGACATTTCTTTTTGTAAAACTTTATATTCTTTTTCTTTATTCTTTTTTGCAAAGGGAACTTTTAGTACAAAGTCTTCCTCGTTTTTGCAGCCACACACAAAAGGAAAATAAACAGACTCTTCGGTTTCTTGCGGAGGAAGAATGGAAACTTTAGTAATGTTTACTGAGAAAAGATTTTTTTCAGTTATTGCCCAGAGGGGGTAGAGGGGGAGAAGCCACAGTTCTTTTTCATGACTCTGGTTAAACTCTTTTATTATACGCATCTGTTCGGTGCAAAGGGTGTGCAGGGTGTCTTTGTGTGGAATGAGGGCAAAGCCTTTCATGCCTTTAGTATAGAGTAATTTTCAAAAAAAGTGTAGTATGGGCGCATGAAGAAGACTGTGAGTTTTTGTAAAAGTTTTATTTTCTTTTTTATGTTTCAGTTTCTTTTTGTTTCCTGTTTTGTAAGCGGAAGTGATTCTGAGATTCTTTTTTCAGGAGAAGCGTTACTTGCCCAGAATAAGGCATCTGTTCACGGACTGATTAAAAATCCTGGAAAAGAAAATAAAATGCAGTACGCCTTTACAGAAAATCAGAAAAAGGAGATTGCAGATCTTCTTTCAAAAGATGAAAGGGCTTCACTTTCTGTTCTGCTTACTATTCCTTCCCCAAAAAAAGAGCTTGATCTTAATGGAAAAAGTTTTACTTTTGCACTTCTTCCAGACTCCGCATTTTCTTCAGGTGTAAAAGGAAACTTTCAATCCTTTTTTCAAAGCGGCATAAATGAAAAAGTACAGGTCTCCATTTCCTTTGACAAAAAGAGTCTTCCTGCAGGTTTTTATTTACAGAGTGACTTGCCCCTTGCTTTGGAAAGCCTTGCCCTGGCTTCTGCAAAACTTGGTTTTTCAAAAGAAGAAGTTCCCCTTTTTGCCTTTGGTCCTGACGGCGGTGAAATAGATTTTTCTTTTACGAGTGCAGATTTTTCTTCTTCAAAAAAACTCTTTGGAGAGAATAATTCAAAACTGCAATTGACTTTTATTCCGTCAGAAGACATTGGTGTTCTTGAAAAACAGAAGAGGCTGCGCTTTTCTTTTGCAGATAAATCCCTTTCCGTAAGAAGAATTCGGGGTGAACAGAAACTTAAGATTTATGAAAGTGCTTTTACACAGGCTTTTGGAAAAATAAAAATCACTGAACTTTCAGAAGAGGTAAAGGATTTTCTTTTAACTGCAAGCGATATTGATTTTTCTAAAAATGAAAGCACACCTGCACTGCTCCCCATTCCCGCAGACCCCGGCCTTATTCTTTCCTGGAACCAGGAGTCCTGGCGCAGAAAGGACTATGAACTTTTTGCATGGGAACAGTTTCCTCAGGTTTTGTTTTTTGATTTTGCAGATTATGCAACTCAGAATAAAATTTTCACCCGCCTTGCATATTTTGTAGAAAAGACCGGTTACAAGGGCACTCTTGTAGACGAAGACTTTGTGGAAAATAAACACGGTTACAATGCCCACGATTACAAGGCAGATGACCTTGCCCGTTTTTTTACAAAAGTTTACAGAACAAATTTCCCAATCAATCCGCAGGAACAGATGCTCTTAAAAATTCTTCTTGCAAATAAAATCATTCTTGCAGAAGAAGACGGAACTTTTTCAGCAGGACAAGGTTCAATCATTTCCGTTTCAAGAGAATCTCCTGACTACCTGCGCTATACCCTTGTTGCACATGAGAGCTGGCACGGAATTTATTTTTCAGACGAAGATTTCCGCAATACGGTTTTTGTTTCCTACAGCATGTTTGACCCCGAGTCCATGGAGTTTTTAAAAACCTACTGGGAAACCCAGCCCACACTTTCTTACGACCGAAGCGATGAGTTTTTAATGAGAAATGAGTTTATGGCTTATCTCATGCAGCAGCCGGTTTCTCAGATAAAAAGTTACTGGACAAATCATGCAAAATGGAACTCGGTGCAAAAAGCACAGAAAGAACTTGCAGACTACATTATCTTAACAGACGCCCAGGCTTTTGAAGATGCTGCAAATTTTCTTGCTTCCTATGCTTTTGACAGATGGGGACTTAATGCCGGCAGGGTAAACCTGGTGTCCTATTAAAAATCAGTCGCCTGCTGCTTCCAGACTTCTCTTCCAGTGTTCGAGAACATCGTTCTTTTGAGCAGTTGCAGAAAGATTTGTACCCGTAATGTCCAGGTTGAACTGTTTTTCTGCCAGTACTGTTGTTGGCGGTCCGTGTCCCGGCATGATAACGGTTCTGTCTGTCTGTGAAAAAATCTTTTCCTGAATTTTTGAACTGAGCATTTTTCTGGAATATTGACTTGTAGTTTCACCAATAATTCCAGAAGTAAGGGTGTCTCCTGTAAAAATTACATCTCCGATTTTGTAAACCATGCTGTCAGGGGTGTGGCCTGGAACGGAGAAATAATTTATTTCAAGCCCTGCGGCAGTAAAAGTTCCGTCTCCGTGAAGAACAACGGAATGTGATTTTTTAATTTCATAGTCAGCCGCATAAACTGTTGGAGAGTAAATTTTATCCAGAGTGGAAAGCCCCCTCACATGATTTGTGTGGTTGTGGGTAATGAGCACTGCCGTAAGTTTGTAGCCGCCGTTTTCTATCTGGTCAATTATTTCATTTGAAATTTTTCCAGGGTCTACAATGAGTGCTTCCATTACATTCGGGTCATCGTTTACAACCACATAGCAGTTTGTAAAGCCTTCCAGCGTAAGGTGAAAATATATTTTCATAATGAAAGCTCCTCGTTTTCTTCATCACCAAACTGTGCGTCAAGGTCACCCATGAGTCCGCCCTTTCTGCGGTCCACAAGTGCTTCCCTTGTGTTTGACATTTTAAAGGAAACGCCTTCCCTTACAGATTCATAAAAAGCAGTTTTCTTTAAGTTGCAGTTTTTCATGGAAGTGTTAATCAACATTGCTTTGATAAAGCGGCTGTTGTAAAGGTCACTGTCATCAAAACTGGACTGGTAGGCAGTTATTCCGTTAAAGTTGTCGTGAATGAGGTCACTTCCTGTAAGAAGAACATGAACTAGTTTTGCACCTGCGGCAGAAGAAAACTGTATGTTGGAGTTCAAAAGGTCACAGTCTGTAATCGTGCAAAAATCCAGCATGCACATTCTTGCCCTCAGGCCGTTTGCATGAACGTTTGTCATGGTTGAGTTCTGAAGATTACATCCGTAGAATTTTTTGTTTGAAAGGTCAATATTTTCAATCACAATATTTGGTGCACAAAGACCAATCACTTTGTCATGAACTTCCACGTGGTGTTTTATCTCCCGGATTTTTTCTTCCAGATGAGGCGTGTGTTCAAGACAATAACCCGGCGTGCAAATAATGTCCCCTTTTTCATTAAAGTTTGAAAGGGCAACTTTATTACAGCCCGGACACTGGCAAAGATTCATTTCGTACATACTTCTACTGTACGCTATTGAAAACATTTAGTCAAATGGATAAAATTATTTTATGTGCTGGAAGTGTAAATCTAATATCACGGAAGACTTTATTTCTAGAAGTGCGGTGTGTCCAAGCTGTCATGCCGACCTGCATTCCTGCAGAAACTGCGAGTTTTATTCACCCGGAAGTCATTTTGACTGCCATGAGTCTGTTAGCGATCCTGTTTCTGACAAAGAGCGCTCCAATTTTTGTGAGAGTTTTAGAGTAAAGCGGGCCTGGGCTGATTCTTCCTCCTCTGCCGAAGACAAGGCAAGAGAGGCTAAAAGAAAATTCGATTCACTTTTTTCTATTTAGGCACAATTATTTTTACAGGCGGAAAGAATGAATTCTGGTGCAATTGATATTGCTTTTTTGGACAGCGGTACGGGCGGCATTCCCTACATGCTTGAACTTAAGAAAAAAAATCCTTTTGCTCGCTGTGTCTATCTTGGGGATACGGCTCATTTTCCTTATGGAGAAAAAACTCCCGAAGAAGTGGAATCATCTTCTGCCCAGGTAATTTCTCAGATAATAAAACTCTGGTCTCCTAAAGCAATTGTGATTGCCTGTAACACAATCAGTGTAACTGCCCTTGATTTTCTTCGCAAAAAGTTTCCTGACAGACCCATTGTGGGAACGGTTCCTGCAATAAAAGTTGCGGCTAAGGTTACAAAGAATAAAAAGATTGGTCTTCTTGCAACTAACGCAACTGTTCGTCATCCTTACTGCCAGCGCCTGATTTCTGATTTTGCTTCTGACTGCCAGGTCTTTTCACGGGGAGACCCTGATTTAATTTCTTTTATAGAACATGATTTGTTTACAGCAAGTCATGAAGAAAAAATTGCAGCGGTAAAACCTGCAGTAGACTTTTTTCTTTCAAAGGGCTGTGATTCAATTATCCTGGGCTGCACTCACTTTACTCATGTGGCAAAGGAAATAGAAGAAGCGGCAGGACCAGGTGTAATGGTTGTGGACAGTCGCGACGGAGTTGCAAATCAGGCACTTAGGGTAAGTGAACTTTCTCTTTCACATTCAGACGGCGAAAAAAATATTTCTGCTGAAAAAAATGATTTACCCCTGGATGAAACTTTCTTTGTTACTGCCCTTAGGGGTGAAGGGGATGAAAAAGAATATGCCGCTTTGTGCAGCCGTTTTTCAATTCCCTGGGGCGGACTTTTGGAAAATAAAAACTAGTCCTGGCTTTTGCCCCGTCTCTTTCCGTTGAACTTTACTTCCCAAAGAAAAAGTCCTGTAGGAGGTGCGGTAACAAGGGCTTTGCTTCTGTCGCAGGATTCAAGGGTTTCTTTAAACCAGGCGGCATCATAGCCTTTCTGTTCTCCAAGAATAAAGGTGCCTGTAAGCGAGCGTACCATCTTCCATAAAAAGGCATTTGCCTCTATTTCAAAGACAATGGAGTCTTCATCATTTTCATAAAAGCGAGCGCCTTCAATGTATCGGAAAGTGGATGTGCTCTGGTCTCCCGCTGCAGTAAAGGTTGCAAAGTTTTGTTCACCACCCAGTACGGAACACATTTCGTTTAGGGTCTGTAAGTTTGGTTTTCTTGCAATGTGCCAGACAAAACGGTTTCTGTCTGCGGGCGGCACGCTTCCTGTGTAAATAAAATAGCGGTATTTTCTTGAAGTCGCAGAAAAACGGGCACTGAAGTTTTCCGGAACTTTCTCTGCTTTTAGAATGCGTATGTCCTGGGGAAGGCTTGAGTTTAATGCCCTCACATAACCTTCTTCCGGAATGGAATCTATTGGGGAAAGAAAGGTTGCAGCCTGACCCCTTGCATGAACACCACTGTCAGTTCTGCCGCTTCCAGTAAGGGGAATATTTTCTTTGAGAAGTTTTGCCAGTGCCTTTTCAATTTCTCCCTGAACAGTTCTTACCGGCTTTCCATGGTCTCCGTGTTCCTGTTTCTGCCAGCCGCAAAAATCTGTTCCGTCGTAAGAGAGGGTGAGAAGAACATTAGTCATCGTCGTCAAAAATGTTGTTTGCAGAAAGTTCTGCGCTCAGTTTATCGTAAAAAGAGCGGGCGGTTTCAAGAAGAGGTCCCGGTTTATTCTTACTTGATTTTCCAAGACCGAAAATTCTTGCAATGGCAC
>JAEEKM010000263.1 GCA_016282455.1 Treponema sp.
AGGTGAATATCCTCTCCGATCCAGTCAACTACCTGAGCCTGAACCTGATCAAAGTCAGAAAGTTCATCTATGCTGAAGGTGGCTTTGATTCTTGCCGACATTTTTTTGATGTAAGACTTGGTGAACTCGTTCTGTTCAAGAAGGTCTTCAATTTTTCTTACGGTAGGATGCACGTCTCCTGCACTGCTTACTTCCTGAAGGACGGAAAGTTTTTCATTAAACTCCGCATTCATACGTTCAAGCTGTTTTGAAATTGCACCCAGCTGAAGATTGCTTGTGATGTTGGGATTGGTACTCTGCAAAAGGGCATCCCTGTTCTGTAAAAAAGAAGTAGTTCTTGAGTTACCAAGATTGGGCAGAGTTTTTTCTGCATTCACGTCAGGCAAAATCTTTTGTGCAGCAGGAAGCGGTGAAGTCTGTGGCAGAGGTTTTTCACTTGGCTGGGTAAGAACATAACTTACCTCAACCCTCGCTTTCTGCATGTAACCCAGAATGCCTCCCTGGAGTACGGAACGGTAACTGATTACCTTATAGTTATGGTCAAAAAGTTTATCCAGTTTTCTCTCACAGTCAACAAGGCTTTTACCAACTATGGTATAAGGAGAACGGGAAGATTTATCTCTATATTGCATTTATTTCTCCAATTGCCTCAACACGGACTTCTGGTCCGGCAGCCATAACTTCGCTGTTTGAAAGAACTACTACTCCCGGCATATCACGTTCCAGGAGAGACTTCATGAGGACACGGGCATCATCATGACAGAGGATGACAGGCAGGAAGTTTCTTTCCCGAACTGCAGCAATTTCCGTACTTACGGCAGAAATCATCTTGCGCCAGTCAACGGGGTCAAAGGCAACAAAAGGTCTCTTTCCGGCAACTTCCCGTTTGTGGTCAATAAGTTTCTGTGCAAAGGCCTGAGTTGTATTTATTACATGAAGTTTCTTAGTGTCATCCACATACTGCATGACAATCTGTTTACCCAGAGCCTCACGCACCTTTTCTGTGAGGAACCAGGAATCCTTAGTATATTTTCCGTAATCACTTAAGGTTTCCATTATAACCACAAGGTTACAGATGCTTACCTGTTCGGAGAGAAGGTTTTTAAGTACGGCTTCAATCTCACCGTAAGTAAAGGGATTCTGACCGCCCATCACTTCGTCTACCACAACAGAGTTTGTTTCCTTGAGCTTGTCGATCATTGCACGAACATCCTGTCTGCTCAAAATTTCTGCGGCATGATTGCGGATGATGTTTGTAAGGTGGGTTGCAATGATTGTCGGGGAATCAATAACTGCGTAACCGGCATTTTCTGCTTCTACCCTTTTGCTTTCGGGAAGCCAGATTGCGGGAATGCCAAAGGTGGGGTCCACTGTGCTTTCACCGGGAATCTCCCTGTCTTTGGGAACGTTACCTGTGTTAAGGCACATGTAGTAGCCGAGTTTTAAACGGGAACTTCCTGCTTCAACTCCACGAATCTGGAAAGAATATACTTCCGGTTCAAGTTTAATGCTGTCCCTGATTCTGATTGGGGGAACAACCAGTCCTAAATCAAGACCAATTTCCCGCCTGAGTTTTTTTACGCGTTCCAGAAGTTCTGCGCCTTTACCGCTGTCCACAAGGGGAACAAGGGCATAACCCAGGTAAAGGGAAAGGGCATCTGTAAGAATAAGGGGAGACACTTCTTCCTGTGCGGCTTTTTTGGGAGCATTTTTTTCTGCATTTTCTGCTTCCTTTTTTGCCCTCTCACTTTTGTTCATTGCACGGCGCTCAATGATGCCATAGTAAATAAAACCTGCACCAACAGGAAGGAGAACAACAGAGGCAGAGTTATGGAAAGCAGCGGCAAGAACCACGAGAGTTGCACCTGTAATAATGTAAACAGAACCGTCGTTGGTAAAGTTCTTTTTAATCTGCTCGGTAAGCATGTCTCCGGTACTTGTTCCGGTAACAAGAAGTCCTGTTGCAAAAGAAATCATCAGGGCTGGCAGCTGGCTCATAAGTCCGTCACCAATGGTAAGTTTTGCATAGGCATTGAGGGCATCCAGGGGACCAAGTCCTGCCATCATACCGGTTACAATTCCACCAACAAGGTTCACGACTGTAATAAAAATACCGGCCTTAACGTTTCCGCTTACGAACTTTGAAGAACCGTCCATTGCAGAATAGAAGGATATTTCCTGACTGAGTCTTGCTTTTCTTGCACGGGCTTCATCTTCTGTAATGAGGCCTGCATTAAGGTCGTTCTGAATGTCGAACATCTTGTTGTTCATTGCATCCAGTGTAAAGCGGGCACTCACTTCAGAAACACGGTCTGCACCCTTTGTAACCACAAGCATCTGAACCACAATGAGAATGACAAAGATGATAAAACCGATTACAACGCTGTCACCTGCAACAATGTTTGCAAAGGTCTGTACCATCTCACTCTGCCCGGCCATGTTAAGCCTTCCGCCAGAACCAACAACCGGATGAATGAGAATGTTTCTTGTAGAGGAAACGTTAATTGCAAGTCCGAAGAGTGTAATAAGAAGTACAACCTGCGGGAATGAAGAAAAATCTGCCGCACGCCGCAAGTACACTACGGAAAGCAAAATGATAAAAGCCACTGCAAGGTTCATGACCATAGCAATGTCTATCGCAAATTTCGGAAGAGGTATGAACATGAAAAGAACAACCAGCACTACCGCCACTGCAACGGAATTTCCCTGCAAAGCCGAAAGTACCCTGGTATTCATTCCAGCTCTTTGTGTCTGACTTTCTGCCATTTAAACCCACCCACTGTTTTAAATTCCATGACCCTATCCCCAAGGTCCCGACACTGCCTGCAAAAAAGTTTCCCGGACTTTTAAGCAGGGATTTATTAACTTGCGTTTTCTGCAGTCTGAGTTTCTTTTTCAGAAGACTCTGCTTCTTTACGCTTCTGTTTGTCCATATAACCGATATGGGCATAAACCTCCGCAATAACCCGGAGATATGCTTGTGGTATTATATCACCAACTTCAGTTTCTGTATAGAGTGCACGGGCCAAAGGACGGTTTTCTACCGTAGGAACATCTGCGTCCCGGGCAATGCGCTTCATGTTCTGGGCCGTCATGTCTTCACCCTTGGCAGTAACCATAGGAGCATCACTTACCCCCTGTTTCCACTGGAGGGCTACGGCAAAGTGGGTCGGGTTTGTAATAAGAACATCCGCTTCCCGCACGGCTTTGGGCATATTCTGCCTTAACAGTTCCCTTCGTGCATTTTCCAGACGGCCCTTTACCTGGGGGTCACCTTCCATTTCCTTAACTTCCTCTTTTACTTCCTGCTTTGTCATTTTCATTTCATCCATGAAGAAACGGCGCTGCATGACAAAATCAAGTATTCCAAACATCAGAAGTGCAAAACAGGCCAGCAGCATGAGAAGTACGATAATGGCACCTTCCTGTTTAAGCGCAGACCTTGGTCCTGCCGAATGAAGGTAATTAAGGGTTTTGGGAAGGGAGTTCCTGATTACCAGAAAAGCAATGACTACAACAATTCCCACCTTCAAAAGACTTTTTAAAATATTAAAGACACCT
>JAEEKM010000264.1 GCA_016282455.1 Treponema sp.
CGTCACCAGGTTTTGCTTCCGGTACTGATTCAATCTCCAAGTCTTCTGGTTTTGCGAGCTTTGTATTTTTAAACAATTGTACAAAGTTTGGATGATTGTCAGCCCTTGCAGAACCGTCTTTTTTCAGTTCCTGACAGATAACCATCAGATTTTTTGCACGACTCAGAGCAACATAGAACATCCGCATGTTATCGTAGTTGCTTATCATATCCAAGGGTTCTGCGTTCTTGTTTTTCCGGAGCTTTCGAACTAATTTATCCATCACTCGTGCGTCGCCGTCTTTTTTGCTCACGCTACCCAAAACAACCATTGGGAATTCAAGACCTTTTGACTGGTGAATCGTGATGAAGGGAACACAACCTTTTGGAAAAGGATCTTCGTCATCTTCATATTCGGTTTCTCCTCGGTTATAGAGGGCATAGAGGTAGCTGTGAAAAAAAATATTGTTGAAAGAAGTGTCATTTGCAACTTTTTTTGAAAAGCTTCCACCACTCAAAATAGAAAGATTATTTTCCATGAACCTTGAAAGAAACTGTGTTATCATTCCCAAGTTATACATTGGGCCTTCATCCTCTCCTACCTCTGCTTTTTTGAACATCTCTTTGAAGTGGTCAAAGCAAGTAAAGCGGTAGAACAAGTCGAGCACTGTCCAGTCCAAAGAACTACAACGCGCAAGCACATAATTAATTGTGAGTGGTGTACCGGCGTTCTTCTTTTGAAGAATTAATTGGTTCAGTCTTTTTCCAGTCAACAATTTCTCTACTGAAGGGGGCAGCCCTTTAGTTTTTGACAACTTTTCTGTTATCTCGGAAGTTGCTTCCGTTGTACCATCAAAAGTTCCGCCAGTTGTTACTTCTCCAGAACCAACTCCATAAAAAAATTGATTATCCTTTGCAAGTGTTTTCAAAAGAATCTTGTATACTTCAAGAGATTTTTCTTTTTGATGTTTCAAATCTTCAATGAACTTTCCAAGAAGCGGATCATTGTCAATTAGATCATTTGCAAAGTTTTCACACTTGGCAAGCCACACATGGAATTTTTCTTTACGGCTCTTATCCTTCTTGTCCTCATCGACATTCTCAAACTTTGGTTCAAAGACCTTTATCATCAAACCAAACATTGCAAGACATTCTTCTGTATAAAGAAAGTTATAGGCACGTGGAGCATAATGTGGTATTCCAAGACTCTTTAGTGCTTCTCCAAATTCACGTACATTTGAATTTACTTCCCCATTTGAACGCAAACTTGGAAAGAGAATTGCACACTGATTGTAATCCGTAATCTTTCCTTTTTGCTTCATCTCTTTTACGAGCTGGGCAACTTCTTCTGCAAGAGTTTTTTTATTTCCTGAAAGATGTACTACGGAAGTTCCTTCATCTTTACTGTGAGCAACAATTTTCTTGTCCAAACGATAGCTTATCGTTTCACTACCTGGCTTCCAGTTCCCACCTTCAATATAATGAGTGTAAGTATCGACAATTTCTTTCCTTGAACGGTAGTTGATGTTCAGGTCAATTCTCTTTGGTTTTACGCCCAGATATTTTTTTGTCTTTTCTTCAAAGAAAACAAGATTCTCAACAGTGGCGCCTCGGAAACGGTAAAGAGCCTGGTCATCATCACCCACAACACAAATATTATGAGTTTTTTCTGCAAGCTTAAAATAAATCAGTTCCTGAATCGTGTTTGTATCCTGATACTCGTCAACAATCACATACTTGATATATTTATCAATTGTCGTAGATTCACAGAGATAGTCATAAGCTGCTTGTTGAAGTGTTGAAAAATCAACTCTATTAGAATCATTTTCTTTTAGCATTTCTCTGTATTCGAGATACATTCTGAACATTGCTTGTTCGAGCTCATCTTCTGAGTTTAAATCTTCTGCTGCAAAGTTTTCTTCAGTTAGTCTTCCAAAGAATGATATAAGATTTGTTGTACAATCGGATCTTGAATAAGTAATTCTATATGCTTCTGAAGAGAAGTAAGAATTAATTCTATGATATAATTGTGAACCCGTTTCAGGTAAGTTACCAACTGCCAAAATACGTGATAAATTATCTTTGTTGTAAACAAACAAAAACTGACTTAAATCATCCATCAGAGAAGGAGCGCGTTGTCTTGATTTAGTAGAGTTAAAATGTCTGTCTTCAAGAAGTTTCTGACACAGAGAATGAAGTGTACCGATATACATTCGACCTAAATCATAAGGCTTCCCTGTATGAGCAGAAGCCAATGACAAAAGAGTTTGCAAGCCTTGTTTTAATTGAAGAGCAGCTTTTTCAGTAAAGGTTGCCAGAAAGATTTCTTCTGGTTTTACATTATGGAATACAATCAGATTTACTGTCCGCCATAAGATAACACGAGTTTTACCAGACCCTGGACCTGCTGTTAAAAATAAAGGTCCTTCCAAGGTCAGGATTGCTTCTTTTTGACTCCCGTTGGGCTCGAAGCCATATTCAGAAAACAATGTTTCAATAGTAAAGTTTCCAGACACTTAAATCTCCTCAATTTTGTTTTTATAATTTTTTAAATCAACTATTAGCATATGCATGATATGAAATCTCCGCAAAAGTTTTTTCCCTTATTACACAAGAATTCATTTTTGATTTCACTTCCTCAATAAGTTCCAAATACTCATTTCCAGAAATGTTTTCATTTTCATCTGCAATAACATTCAATTTCTTCAAATACTCACGAGTTTTTTTATCAAAGGGTAAATATCTATCAGGATTAATCCAATATAGTCCAGTAAAGACCTTATATTGATAGCCAGTAACAAGTTTTACTTCATCCACATATTTCTGAAACTTTTCTCTATCTAATTCATCACAAGCAGCACATTCAAACGTTTTCCACAACAAAGGTACATCTGAATAATTATTTTTTTTAACGTTAAAAAATTTTCCTGCCCATCGTGGATCTGCTTTTGGAACACCACTATATATTTCCGGTACTGCATTAGATAAGTTCAATTGCATTTTTAAATAATAAAGAATATTTTTTCGCGATTCACCTTTTACACGATTAAAAATTGCAAAGAAGGAGAAGGGATCTATATTCTCAAAATCCCCTAAGTAATCAATAACAAAACCTCGTGACTTTAACTCTACAGAATCAAAAGTTTTTACAAACTTAACCCAATCTTCTTTACGGTCCTTGTACTCCAACACTTTTCCAGCCAATTCCTTATAAAAAGAAATCCATGAGAAATCAGGTTCATTATTATTATTCATTAACAATCTACTCCATTTCCGACCATAAACCAGCCGAACGATAATCATATTTGATTAATATTATACCATAGGTATACTACTTTGACAAATTGTTTCCACAAATAATCAAATCTGCTTAATTATATCTGCATGGGTTTTAAGGAAAATTTGAAAGATGAGTTGAAGTTTCAGGGTGTACTGGTAAAGGAGCTTTCAGAGAAGACTGGAATTCCGAAGGGGACAATTGACCACTATCTTGCAGAAAAGAATACTGCACCTATTGCAGAGAATGCTGTGAAAATAGCACAAGCCTTAAATGTTTCTGTTGAATATCTCGTGACGGGAAAGAACCCTGTGTTTCCTTCAATACAAACTTCATCATCAAGACTCATTAAACCCATTATAGAAAAACTTTACCACATGGATGAAAAACAGCTTCATTTTGCTGACAGAATGCTCAATCTTATTATAGATGAAATGAAATAAAAAAAAACTGCCCGGCAGGAGTCTCCTCTTACCAGGCAGTAATCAGGCTAGTCTTTTACAAGGTTACTTTTTCTTTGTAGTCTTGCTTTCTTTTTTTACTGCTGTTTTTTTGGCGGGGGCTTTTGCTTTTGCGGCAGTTGCCTTGGTTGAAGCAACCTTGGTTGCCGTTTTCTTTGCAGTTGCCTTTGTTGCAGAAACTTTTACACTTGCCTTAGCAGTTGCCTTTACCGCGGTTTTTGATGCAGTAGTTTTAGCGGTGCTCTTTGCTTTTGCAGCAGGGGCTTTTGCTTTTACTGCAGCAGTTTTTGTTGAAGCAACCTTGGTTGAAGCAACTTTAGTTGCCGTTTTCTTTGCAGGAGTCTTTACAGTTTTTGCTGTTTTCTTTTCTGCAGTTTTTGCTTTAGCGGTAGTTGCCTTAGCCTTTGTTTCCTTTACGGCTTTTGTTGCCGTAGATTTTTTAGCAGTTGTTTTGGCTGCCTTTGCAGAAGTTTCCTTCTTTGCTGCAGTTTTTACTGCTGTTTTCTTTGCGGGAGCCTTCACTGCTTTTGTTGCACTTGCTTTTTCAGCCTTTGCCTTTACCGCAGTAGTTTTAGTTGCTGCAGTTTTTGTTGCAACTTTAGTTGCCGTCTTCTTTTCAGCAGTCTTTGTTACCTTTGTTTCGTCCTTCTTTGCAGCAGTAGTTTTCTTTTCTACTGTTTTCTTTTCAGAAACTTTTTTGGCAGGAGTTTTAGCAGCCTTAGGTTCAGCCTTTACTTCTGCTTTTTTTGCAGGAGCCTTAGTTTTCTTTGCAGCAGGTTTTTCTTCTGCCTTAGGAGCGCTCTTTTCAGCAGTCTTTTTAGCAGCGGCCTTGACTGCAGTTTTCTTTGTTTTTACTTCAGCAGGTTTAAGTGCTTCTGTAAACTTAGCGCAGTCATAACCGGACGCCTTTTCTGCCTTAGCAAGAAGATTTGCAAAAGCCAGCAGTTCTTCTTCAGAACCTGCATCAAAGGAGGCAAGGGATGCCAGCATATAAGCGAGTGTCTTCTCATAAAGTTCCTTGTTAAACCATCTTACTCCGTTGTACTCATGTGCACCTGTCAGCATTGCAGAAGCAGGTGTTTCCATAAGAAGAACGGAAGCGGCATAAGCAGTTTTTTCAAGAGACTTAGAATCAAAGTTCATTGCACTGAGTTCTTCACAGCAGAAGAGACGGATCAAAGTTTCCTTAACTCCGTTCACATCCAGTCCTGCACGGCGCATATACTCGGTAAGTTTTCTCGGGAATCCCCACTTAACCGCATTCTCACCACCGCAGGAAGAAACTGCAAGGAATGAAAGAAGAATCAGGGCAGCATTGGTCTCTCCCTTAAGGCCTTCACAGATTACGCTGTAAAGGGAAGCCTTCTTTGAAGACGCAGAAGCAAACACTCCGTCCATTGTATTCTTTAATGCAGTAAGATTGTCTTCAAAAATCTCAAGCCTCATATCTGCATCAGGAACTTCTTCTTCCGTTTCAGAATCAAAGCGGGACTCAAGTTCAAAGTAAGCAAGGGCAGAATCCTTTACTTTCTCAAACACTTCTTTTACAGAGAGAGCCTTTGTCTTGTTTGCCTTAAGAACAGCAGCGGGTGTAAAGAGAAGTTTTGCATCATCATAGAACTCAGGAATAAGGAAAGCAGAAAGTTTTTCATACATTTCCTTGTAGCGGTACTCCTGCCATGCAACATCAAGGTCCTCGGTACCACTTCCGTTAAGCAGTTCGTTAAGATGATAGAACTTACCTTCTGCATCATCCACAACTTCATGCACATCAAGATAAACCTGATACTCAAAGCCGTTAAGCGAAACATACATTCCGCCGTTGATGATGTCGTCACTTCTTCTTACGTACCAGAGACCGGAGCGGTGTTCACGGAAAATCACATAGTGGTTGCTTCCGTAAGAAAGACCAAGACCTTCTGCAAGAGAACGGCTTACCATCTTCTTGTCATCTTCGCCACTACCTGTCTTAACCGCATA
>JAEEKM010000265.1 GCA_016282455.1 Treponema sp.
AAAGACCTTTTCCGCGTTGAACCTGAGGAATTTGCAGAAGCACAAAAGAATAATTATTCTCTGGGTGCAATACTTCTCGGCGGTTGCTGCGGCACTACTCCTGCTCACATAAAAGCCCTTGTTCAGGCAACAGGTTTTGAAAGGGAAGCAAAAACTTCTAATTCAGAAACAGAAAACCAGACCTACATCTGTTCTTACAACAAAAGCCAGCAGGTGGGAGGAAGTTACGGTCCTGTTCTAATCGGAGAGCGAATAAACCCCACCGGAAAAAAGAAATGCAAGGAAGCACTTCTTTCTGGCGACATGAATTTTGTTCAGGGAGAAGCAGAGAGTCAGATAAATGCAGGCGCACAGATTCTTGATGTAAACGTAGGTCTCCCCGGAATTGATGAAGCGGAAATGATGGTAAAGGCGGTTAAGTCAATTCAGACAACATTTAATGTTCCCCTTCAGCTGGACTCCAGTGAACCTCCCGTGCTTGAAAAAGCCCTGCGCTACTACAACGGAAAAGCCCTTGTTAACAGCGTGAACGGTAAACAGGAAGTAATGGACAAAGTCTTCCCCCTTATCAAACACTATGGCGGAAGCATTGTTGCCCTTTGCATTGACGAAGAAGGAATCTCTCCTACCGCAGAAGGACGCGTTAAGGTTGCAAAAAAAATCATTACGGAAGCAGCTAAATACGGCATTCCTGTAAGAGACATTTTTATTGACACCCTTACCCTAACCGTCAGTTCTGAACAGAAAGCCGCACTGGAAACCGTTAAGGCAATTAAAATGCTAAAAGATGAATACGGCAAAGAGGGCATACAGTTTGTGCTGGGAGTTTCTAACATAAGTTTTGGTCTCCCCCGAAGAGACATCATGAACTCAAGGTTCTTTATGCTTGCCCTTTACGCAGGATTAAGTGCGGCTATAGTTAACCCCGGAAGCCAGGGCATGATGGACACCTACCGCGCCTACCGCTCACTTGCCTGCTTTGACGAAAACTCTCTTGACTACATACAGACTTACACGGGAAGTCTTGACCCCACGAGTGCAAAAGCAAAAGAAGCAATTCTTACACAGGCGGTTGAAGACGGAACTATTTCAATCAGCATAAACACTGGTTCTGGAAAACAAATCTCCTCACCACTCCCTAAGAAAGCGTCACCGGATAAAAGCTCCACCGCTGGCGCAGAAGACAACAGTATGGGAGCAAAGGTTAGTCAGAACACAGAAGAAGCAAACCTCATTGAGATAATTGAAAAAGGTTTTAAGGACAAAGCCGCAGAAGCCACTGCAAAAGTTCTTGAAAAAACTGAACCTGTGGAAGTAATAAACCGCTGCATTGTTCCAGCCCTGGACAGCGTAGGAAAAGATTTTGAAACTGGAAAAAAATTCCTTCCCCAGCTTTTGTTAAGCGCAGAAACCGTAGGTAACTCTTTTGGTAAAATAAAAGAAACTCTTGCCGCAAGCGGAGTAAAGGAAGAAAGCAAGGGAACAATCGCCATTGCCACAGTGTACGGAGACATTCACGACATTGGAAAAAACATTGTTCGTGCCATGCTTGAAAACTACGGCTACACGGTAATTGATCTTGGAAAAAATGTTCCTTCCGAAACAGTTGTAAAAACCGTGATTGAAAAAGACATAAAACTTTTAGGCTTAAGCGCACTCATGACAACCACAGTTGCCAACATGGAACAGACAATTAAGGATGTAAGGGCAGCACTTGCCCAAAACAATAAAACCTGTAAAATCATGGTAGGCGGAGCAGTGCTCACTCCGGATTATGCAGAAAAAATCGGCGCAGATTATTATTCTAAAGATGCAATGGAATCTGTGGCAGTTGCAAAGGAAGTATTCGCATCATGAAAAAAAACAAAGACCCAAAGTATCCCTTTCGTCAGGGAATAGCAAAACAGCCTTCTGAAAAAAGAATTGAAAAAGTTAAGGGCAGAAAACTTGCAGACTTTCATTTTATGACAGCCTACGCAACCCTCCCCTGGAACCATTATGGTTTTGGACCTGTGTTTGGTTTTGCCTTCGGACCGGTTATCTGGAAATTTTTTGTTCCCCAGTTTTTAGAAAAGATTCATCTTGCCCACTATCCCGTTAAACATGTTGACCATGCCTTAGACGAAAAAGTTCCCTTTAAGCCTGAGCACCTTCACATTTACATGGACTTTATCAATGTGTGGATCCGGCCCATTGCAATGCTTATTAAACGCTTTGGAATAATCAACGGTTCAAAACTTGGCGGAGAGTTTTTGCGCTACCTCACCTATTCTTACAACGAAGCTTTTAAAATGTATTCCACCAGCATGACTACCACCTATCGTCCTGCCTGCGACTTACCTTCCATCAAACGCCTTCGCGGAGCTGACCCTCATTTTATGTGTGTACCCAGCCTTCACATTGCCATTGTGTGTTTGTGCTTCAGCTTTTACAGAATGCTTTTTGAAAGAGAGAACTTTACCCAGGAAGAAAAAGACTTATGGAACAAGGAACTCTTTGGCCGCGCAGTAGAGATTGGAGAAACAGTTCTTTACATTAAGCAGCATTCGGTTAACTGCATTCCTGCCGCCCTTTACATGATGACCCGCATTGCACCGGAACTCTTTAATCCAAGCATGGCAGTGGAGTTTATTAACGCACTCTTTGTTAATGTGGATGATGTTGAGGAAGAAGACAAAAAGAAAATCCATGAGCACATTCACTTTATGTACGAGAGACTGCTTCTGGAAGGTGCCATGGAAGACAACTGGGTAACACCAGTGGCCCGCTGGCTTGATGCCTACGAGCCCTACACCCCTTTCTACGCATAGTAATATTTTTTTAACAGAAAATGGCACTACCCTTCCGCAGCACATCTGCTACGGGAGGAAAATGCCACAGTCAGATTCAAACCTTAAAGAGATCAACCTGTTCACCAATCTTGCGGATAGATTTATCTACTTCCTGAGTGATTGTACCGAGCATGGAACCGGTTTCATTGATTTTCTGAGCACCTTCGGCCATTTCATCCATTCCCTGTTTCATGCTGATTGACGCATCCTGCAACTGTTTAATCTCCGCAAGAATTGCCTTGTTGCCTTCACTCATTTCAAAAGAAGCCGCTTTTACTTCGCTGGTACTGTCGTTCATGCTGGTAAGGGCCTTGGTAATCTGTTTGGAACCCTCATTCTGTTCAGTCATGGCAGCCTTAATCTGACGCACAAGTTCATCCGTCTGAACAATACTGTCGTTAATGGTGTTAAAGGATTTACCCACCTCAGTAGAAACTTCCACAACCGTAGAAATTGTAGCCTGAATGTTCTTAAGCTGTTCACCGATTGTCTTTGACTGTGCAGAAGAAGTTTCTGAAAGCTTACGGATTTCATCTGCAACAACTGCAAAACCACGACCCGCTTCTCCTGCGTGGGCCGCCTCAATGGCAGCGTTCATGGCAAGAAGGTTTGTCTGGCTTGCAATAGAAGCAATTGCAATGTTAGCATCATGGAGCATCTTGGACTGGTTTTCAATTTCACCAACATTTGTTCTAAGCTGCTCTTTCATCTTGCTTCCGTTTTCTGCATGACTCTGGAGAACGGCAAAAGAAGATGCCATCTTGTCTACAGAAGAGTTTACTGCACCAATGTTACCAATCATCTGCTCAACTGCAGTGGCGGCCTCAGTAACGCTTGCTGCCTGAGAAGCAATCATTGCGTTTAGGGATTCAATGTTAGAGGCAATCTCATTTACAGCACCCGCAGTCTGGGTAACACTGTTGGTCTGAGAAGTAATGCTGTCTCCCATGCTCTGAATGTTTGCAGTAATCTGTTCAATGGCAGTAGTCGTGTCATTACTTGCTTCCTGCATTGAGTGTCCGGAAGACATAAGCTCGTCTTTTGAGTTTTTAACCTCAGTGATAATTTCCTGAAGTTTTTCCGAGAACTGGTTAAAGCTTCTTACCACACCGCCGATTTCATCATTTGCTTTTGCCGCAACATCAATACGCTTGGTAAGGTCAGCATTTCCTGTAGCAATACCGGAGATTGTATTCTGCACAACGGCAAGTGGTTTAATCTTTATGTAAAGATAAATGCCCACTGTAAGTGAAAGAATAATACCCACCACACAGCCTGCAATAGTCATAATCACCCGAAGCTGATTTGCAGTTCTGTAAACCTGACTTCCGTCAATCATAAAAGTAAAGCCCCAGGGAGTATTCTTAATGGTTTTGGAAGAGATAAAAGTTTTTCCGCCGCGGGAATTTTTTGCCCAGAATGAAAAAATTTTATCTGTACCGGCAAATTCTGCAACTTTTGCAAGAACTTCAGGATCCTGATTTATTGTCGCAAGGTCAGCCTTTACCTGCTCTAAGTCACCGGAAGTTGCAATTACATCTCCCCTTTGGGTAACAAGGGT
>JAEEKM010000266.1 GCA_016282455.1 Treponema sp.
CCACATACACTTTGCAGAGGGAACCGTCTTCACACATGCTGTGGGGGTCAAGACCTGTCCAGTACATGCAGGTAGCAAGACTTCCAGGGGTCGGGTAAAAATCCTGCACCTGATCGGGAACAAAACCTGTCTTTTTTAAATAGAGGGCAACTTCAAGTGCTTCCTTTAAGCCGCTGCCCGGATGTCCTGCAATGTAGTAGGGAACAAGAAACTGTTTTTTTCCAAGTTCCCTGTTCATCTTTTCATATTCAGAAGAAAACTGTTCGTACACCTGATGACTGCTTTTTCGCATGAGGGAAAGTACACGGTCACTCACATGCTCCGGTGCAACTTTTAGCTGACCGCTTATGTGATGCTCGCAGAGTTCCCGCAAAAAAGTTTTATCTTTATCCATCACAAGATAATCAAAACGGATACCGCTTCTGATAAAAACTTTTTTCACTCCGGGAAGGGCACGCAGTTTTCTTAATAGAGAAACGTAATCACTGTGGTCAACTTTTACATTTTTACAGGGGTTTGTTCCAAGACAGTCTTTGTTAGGACAGGCACCGCGCACTTTCTGTTCTTCACAGGCATCAAAACGGAAGTTTGCAGTGGGACCTCCAACGTCATGAATGTATCCTTTAAAATCCCTGTCATGAGTAAGTGCTTCAGCTTCTTCGAGTAAACTCTCATGGCTCCGTGACTGAATGCGCCGCCCCTGATGAAATGTGATGGCACAAAAACTACAGGCGCCAAAACAACCCCTGCAGCTTGTAAGGCTGAACTTTACTTCACACAAAGCAGGAATACCTGTCTTTCCATTTTCTGCAGGCTTATCGTACATGGGGTGCCATCTTCTTGTAAATGGAAGTTTGTAGACTGCATCAAGTTCTTCTGTGCTTAGCGGAATACATGCTTTTTCCTGCACGACAAAACGGCTGTCACACTTTTCAATAAGCACATGGGAATTAAGGGCATCTGTGTTCTGTTCCTGACAGAGATAAGACCAGGCAAAGAGATTTTTACTTTTTTCATCCTCACCTTTTATTTCTTCGTAGGAAGGTAACATGAGGGCAATGTCATTTTTTATTTTAGCCGCAAGCAGGGGAGTTTTTTTACTGACGGAAGATTTCTCACCCTCAGTCCCGGTCAAGTTTTCTTTTTCAAAAACTTTTTCATAAGGGGGCAGTTCACTTTCTTTAGAAGTATACCAGACAGTGCCCCGCACACCTCGAATCTCTCTTGCACTAAGACCGCTTTTTAAAAGCTCAGCAACCTGAAGGAGAGAAGTTTCTCCCATTCCGTACAAAAGAAGATCTGCCTTACTGTCAAGCAGAAGTGAACGGCGGACAGTGTTACTCCAGTAATCGTAGTGGCTTGTTCTTCTAAGGCTTGCTTCAATTCCTCCGATGATTACATTTACACCCTTGAAGGCTTCACGGATTTTTGCCACGTATTTTATTGTAGCCCGGTCAGGTCTTTTTCCTGCAACTCCGCCGTGGGCATAGGCATCTTCACTACGTGGCTTATTGTTTGCCGTGTAATTACTCACCATGCTGTCCATGGCACCTGCACTTACAAGAAAGGCAAGTTTAGGTCTTCCCAAAACTTTAAAACTTTCTGCAGAAGAAAAGTCCGGCTGGGGAATTATGCCGACAGTATATCCGTTTTTTTCAAGAAGACGTCCCAGAAGGGCTGCAGCAAAACTGGGGTGATCCACATAGCCGTCACCAGAAACAAAAACAAAATCAAGTTCTTCAATGCCGCGTTCCCTGAGGTCTGATAATGAAACAGGAAGAAAATCTTTACTCATGCCTTAATAAAATAGAAAAAAGAAAAGCCACTCTCACGGGAGAATGCAACCCCGCCAGGTGGCTTTATCCGGCTTTACATAAAATGTAAATCAGCGTTTTGCAGAATAAGGTTCGTAGTTAACGTCGGGGCTGTAAACTCCGTCGCGGTACTCACCGGTAAGGGAAGGAATCTCCATCTTCATGCCAGGAAGAATAAGGTTTGGATTCTCCGGCTTAGGAAGTGCCTTTTTGTTTGCTTCATAAAGGTTTTCCCAGAGGAAGGGATTGTTGTATACATAGGGGCGTCCTGAAATGTTCCAGAAGCAGTCCTTTGTCTGTGCCCATGGGCGGACAATATAATACTTTGGAAGAGGAGTAATTTCGTACACTTCTGCAAGGGCATCAATTACCTGCTTTGCCATGTTTGAAGCAAGGTCAAAGTCTTCTTTGTCAAAAGCGGTCTCTGCCTGTGAATAGAATTTTGTAGCGGCCTCATATGCAATGGGAAAGTTCATGTCACCACGGATAGACTTTACAAACTCAATTCTGTTCTGGGCAAGCTTCATGTTTTTGGAAGCAGCATCACGGGAAACCATGTGGCGGATATATGCTTCAGAAAGAGCGGCATTCTCCTGGGCTTTGGCAGCATAGTCTTCTGCAAGGTCATACTCTCCTGCATCAAGGGCACGTTCTGCTTTTTTGGTGTACTCCTGTGCAAGTTTCTGGTAAGTGTTGTTTTTGTAACTTGCGGCAAAAAGTCCTGCTCCACAAAGCAGTGCAAG
>JAEEKM010000267.1 GCA_016282455.1 Treponema sp.
CAACCTACAACATTACAAAAGATTTTGCATGGGACAGTCCTAATGCAGAACTTCTCTTTAAGATGACAAGCCAGTACGGTACACCCTACTTCCAGAACTTTATCAACTCAGACCTTGACCCCAGCGATGTTCGTTCCATGTGCTGCCGTCTTCGTCTGGACAAACGTGAACTTCGCAAGAGGGGCGGCGGTCTTTTTGGAAGCGATGAGTTTACAGGAAGCCTGGGTGTTGTAACAATCAACCTGCCCCAGATTGGTTTCCTTGCAAAGACAGAAAAAGAATTCTATGCCCGTCTTGACCACCTGATGGATGTTGCAAAAGAAAGCCTCTGCATTAAGCGCAAGGTAATTCAGAAACTGCTTGACGGAGGACTCTTCCCCTACACAAGGCGTTACCTTAAAACCCTGAACAATCATTTTAACACCATCGGTCTCTGCGGCATGAACGAGTGCTGCCTTAACTTCCTGCATGAAAACATTACAACACCAAAGGGCAAACAGTTTGCCTGCGAAGTTCTTGACCACATGAGAAACAGACTTCAGGACTATCAGGAAAAAACAGGTGAACTCTTTAACCTGGAAGCAACCCCTGCAGAAAGTACATCATATCGTCTTGCCCGCCATGATGTAGAAAACTTCCCGGGAATCATTACCAGTGGAGATGCTGACCCCTACTACACAAACAGTTCCCAGCTCCCCATTGACTACACGAGTGATGTATTTGAAGCCCTGGACCACCAGCAGGATTTACAGACCCGTTACACAGGCGGTACCGTATTCCACACCTTCATGGGCGAACAGATTAAAGACTGGAAGAGCTGCCGTGAACTGGTAAAAACCATTTTCAACAACTACAGAATTCCATACTTAACCATAAGCCCCACCTACAGTGTCTGCGCAAAACACGGATACCTGCCCGGAGAGGTTTATGAATGTCCAAAGTGTAAGGCAGAAAAACTTCGTGCCCTCAAGGAAAAACTTGCGGCTTTGGAAAAAGAAAGGGATGAACTTTTGCAGGAAGTAAGCTGAAGTTCTTTTAGACTAAGTTTAAAGAAAACGGACCGGAAAGACGATATATATAGTGTAGATTAAACTTAAACACCACTATATGTAGCAGAAATTTCCGGTATTCCCCTTTTCTCTTTTTGAGAAAAATGATAATATTGGCGACAAACGCAAATAAAAGTGGGTTTAAAAAATAGGGAGGAAAAGATGAGCAAACGCACACTTGAAGAGATTGAAGCAGAGATTGCCGAAACAAAGGCTCAGATTGAGTCTGTAAAAGGCGATGAAACCGAAGTCTACGCGAGAATCGTGGGCTATTACCGCGCAGTGAAAAACTGGAACAAGGGTAAGAAAGACGAGTATCACCACAGAAAGCTGTTCAAAATCAACGATGGCGAAGTATGTGCATCTCTTTCCACCCCGGAAGCAGACCGTTCACAGGAAGTTGCCGAAGAAAACCACAAGGCTTCTTTAAGCGCACCAGAAGCACAGGGAACAGGAAACTGGCATTATGAACTTTACTCAAGAGCCACCTGCCCACACTGCCCGCCTGTAAAAGCATATATGGAAAACGTTTCCCTTGAAGGAAGAAAAATTAACGTAGACACAGACGAAGGCATGAACCTTGCCGCAGAGCACGGAGTCTTCTCTACACCTACAGTTATTTTCTACAACGAAAAGGGAGATGCAGTTGCACGTGCCCACACAACAGACGAACTGGAAGCAATTCTTCTTCCTCTTTCAAAAAACGTAAAGCTGGCTGAAGCAATTGCATGAAGAGATATGGGAAAGCAAGGCAGGAGTTCTCATAAAAACAAGCCTGTCTGATTTTCCCTCCAGGGTGGCGGCGGTTGTATTCCTTACCGGCTGCAATTTCCGCTGCCCTTACTGCTATAACACAGAACTGGTTGACGGAAGTCTTTCAAAAGAAGATTCCCTCTCCCTTAAAGAAATTCTTTCATTCCTTGAGAAAAGAAAAAATGTGCTTTCCGGTCTTGTTGTTTCAGGCGGAGAAGCCCTTCTTAACCCAAGAACCGTACCCCTCATTAAAGAAGCAAAAAAACTCGGCTACAAAATAAAAGTTGACACAAACGGAAGTTTTCCTGAAAAACTAAAAGAACTTCTTGAAAATCCTGAGACAGAACCAGACTACCTTGCAATGGACATAAAGGCCTCTCTTTCAAAACTTGCGCTTTTTCTGCCTGATGGAAAAAATAATACAAGTCTTGTGGAAAGAACAAAAGAAAAAATTTTAGAGAGCATAAAAATCCTCTCTTCCATTAATGCTGACAGGCGTGAATGGCGGACAGTGCTTGTTCCTTCGCTGGTTGAAAAAACTGATATTAAAGAAATAGCAGCCCTGCTTCCAAAAGATGCCCGCTGGTATTTTGCAAACTTTCAGAAGGGTAACTGCATTGACCCCAGGTTCAGCAGCATGGATCCCTACTCCGACAAGGAAACTGAAGAACTTGTAAGTCTTGCAAAAAGCATGGTTCCCGGTGCTGAACTCAGGTAATTTATTTAACTATTTCTTTTCTACAAAACCTCTTTTATGGGCTTCCTGTAAAATCTGTTCCACAATCTGCTCAGGTGTGTAAAGAGAAGTGTCTATTATAAGGTCGCAGAAAGAATAGTCGTTATTGTCAATGTCATAAAGTTTTTTGTAGCGGCGGGAATCTTCACTGTCCCTCATGGAAGTAAAGCGCTTGATTTCATCTATGTCACCGCCCTCTCTGTTTAAGATTCTCTTTGCACGGGTGTCATCACTTGCCCAGAGGTAAACCTTAAGGTCTGCTTCCTTTAACATCCAGATGGCAAGACGGCTTCCTAAAACACAGCTTTCTTTTTTTGCAAGTTCCACCTGTCTTGTGTCAACCGTGATGTCATAAGAGTCATCGGTTTTTGCATTTTCAATCACCTGTGCAAGGGTAAGGCCCTTTTCTTTTGCAAGCTGGCGGAAGGTAAAGTTTATGAGGGTCACACCAAGTTTTTCAGAAAGCAGGGTACTTACGGTTGTGTTTCCGCAGCCGGACTTTCCGCTTATGGCAATGCGAAGTTCTTTTCCTTTTGCAATCTCATAATTTTCTTCATTTGTTTTTTCTTCTGACATTCTCTGCCTCCGATTGTTTACACTGATATTACACGACAGGAATAAAGTTTACGCTTAATTCCGGAAGATTTATGTTTGCGGCTTTTACCATTACACTCTGGTTAAGGGCGACTTCTTTGTCTGGTGTAAAGAAAGTTTCCATGCCCAGGTCTGGAAGGAAAAACTGATCCTGACGGCCGCCTTTGTCTACACAAATTGCTTCTCCCGTCCAGTCAGGGTTTTGTAAAAGATAGACTAAAGTCCAGTGAGTGTTGCTTTTGCGCTCTGCATTACGGGCGGCAATGGCACTGGCATCTCCTTCACTAACCCGCATGAGCATTGTGTCTTTGTCAAGAAGAGGTCTCTTGTCTATAAAAGCACGGAGCTGCTGGTGGGCAATAAGGTCACTGTAACGGCGCAGGGGACTTGTTACCTGACTGTACATGTTAAGCCCCAAACCACAGTGCATTCCGGGAGTCACACCAACTGAACGGCGGTGCATGCATCTTCTTAAACGGAACTCTCTTGCAAGGCCTTCCGGCAGTTCTTCTGGAATAGTGGGAGCTTCCTGACTTACGAAGGGGAAAGGTATTTTGTTTTTAAAGGCAAACTTTGCCGCTCCCTCTCCGGCTAAGAGCATCATCTCGCGGATCATTTCTGAACTTTTGGGGTGAACTTCTTTTTCTATGCTGACTTTTTTTGTTTCAGGGTCAACCATAATGTGCACTTCGGGAATGTCAATCTGAACGGCACCGGATGAATTTCTTCTTTCTACATTTTTCCAGGCAATGTCAAAGAGAGGTTTTAGTTCAGGGGTATCCATGAGTTCATCTGCCTTTGTGTAAGTAAGGCGTTTTACTTTTACAAAAGTTTTTAAAACTTCACAATCTTCTACAGAACCATTTTCTGCAAGGGTCAGTTTAAAACTTAGGGCACGGCTCATTTCCGTAAGGCCCAAGGCATAGTCTTCGAGGGCATCTTCACAAAGCATGCGGGAAGCACCTTCCGGAATGTAAAGGGTTGCACCTCTTGCGCGGGCAGATTTATCTATGCTGGAATCAGGCATAACGGTTGAAGCAGGGTCTGCAATGTGAATCCAGAGATTCTTTCCGTCAAAACATACAGCATCATCCGGGTCTGTAGACCACTCGTTGTCTATTGCATAAGCAATGCCTGGTGCCTCAATACGTTCTTCTTCCGGCGGAGATGAAAGACTTTCACTAGCGGACTGCATGGAAAGAC
>JAEEKM010000025.1 GCA_016282455.1 Treponema sp.
CAGTCAAATCTGGTTGTTGCCGATAACTCTGGCGCAAAGCTCGTTCAGGTGATTAAAGTTCTCGGTGGCTCTCATCGTCGTTACGCTGGTATCGGTGATGTTGTTGTTGTAGCTGTCAAGGAGTCTATCCCGACATCTACTATTAAAGAAGGTTCGGTTGAAAAAGCGGTTATCGTTCGCGTTTCGAAAGAATACCGCCGTCCAGATGGAACTTATATCCGTTTTGATGATAACGCTTGCGTTATTGTCGATGGAGATAAGAATCCAAAGGGAAAACGTGTCTTCGGACCTGTTGCTCGCGAGCTTCGTGATATGGATTATATGAAAATCGTTTCACTTGCTCCTGAGGTTCTGTAATTTTCTGTATATACGTAAGGGGACTTATAATGGATACTAAAGTCAAAATCCGTAAGGGTGATACGGTACAGGTAATTGCAGGAAAAGATAAGGGCAAGCGCGGATCTATCGTTCGCGTTAATGCCAAAAAAGATGCAGTTATTGTATCGGGTGTCAATATCGTCAAAAAGACGATGAAAAGACGCAGCCAGCAGGAGCAGGGCGGAATTGCCGAAGTTGAAGCTCCTTTGAATATCTCTAATGTTGCGATTGTATGTAAAAAGTGCGGTCCAACAAGAGTTGGCTACAAAATTGATGGAGACAAGAAAATTCGTGTCTGCCGTAAATGTGGAGAAACTTTGTAATGAATAATTACGTACCACGGCTTAAGAAAGTCTACAAAGAAACTATCGCTCCTGAACTCTTTAAGGAACTTGGATACACATCTGTAATGCAGATCCCAGCTATCAAAAAGGTAGTTGTGAGCATGGGTGTTGGCGAAGCTCTTACAAACAAGAAACTCCTTGATGCCGCAGTTGCTGATATTACTCAAATCACTGGACAACATGCGGTAAAAACAAGAGCAAAGAAGAGTATTGCGAATTTCAAACTTCGTGAAGGAAATGAAGTTGGTGTAATGGTTACATTGCGTGGCGATATCATGTATGAATTCTTGGATCGCCTTATCAATGTGGCATTGCCTCGTGTAAAGGATTTTCGTGGAATAAAAGCTACAGGCTTTGATGGTCACGGAAACTTCTCTCTTGGTATTACTGAACAGATTATTTTCCCAGAAATTGATTTTGATAAAATCACAAAGATTGCTGGTATGAATATTTCAATTGTTACAAGTGCTCGTACTGATGCTGAGGCTCGTGCGCTTCTTACTAAGTTCAGAATGCCGTTCAGAAAATAGTGAGGAATTCATGGCTAAGAAATCAATGATTATTAAGGCGGCCCGCACTCCAAAATTCAAGACACGCGAATACAATCGCTGCCAGATTTGTGGTCGCCCACGCGGATACTTGCGTAAGTTTAAAATGTGTCGTCTTTGCTTCCGTAAATTGGCAAGCGAAGGTTTGTTGCCAGGTGTGACAAAATCTAGCTGGTAGAGGAGAATATAAATGAGTGTATCAGACCCAATAGCAGACATGCTCACAAAGGTTCGTAACGCTGTTCAGGCTCGCCATGAGAATGTTGATGTTCCTACATCTAAGCTCAAGCTGGAAATTGTAAAAATCCTGAAGACAGAAGGTTATATCAAGAATTTTAAGAAGGTTCAGGAAGATAGCAAGAATCTCATTCGTATTGTTTTGAAGTATGATGATTCGAACAATTCTGTCATTCATGGTCTTGAGAAGATTTCGACACCTGGTCGCCGCGTTTATTCTGGATATAAAGATTTGCCACGCGTTTTCAATGGCTTCGGTACTTTGATTGTTTCAACATCTGTTGGTGTTACAACTGGTAAGAAGGCTGCCGAAAAACAGGTCGGTGGTGAAGTTATTTGCAAAGTTTGGTAATAGGAGATTAAGATGTCAAAAATCGGAAAACTTCCTGTTGCTATTCCAGCAGGTGTAACAATCACAAATAAAGACGGCATTGTTACTGTAAAGGGCCCAAAAGGTGAGTTGTCACAGTCTGTTAACGAATTGGTTTCTGTCGAAATAAAAGACGGAGAGCTTTCAGTTACAGCAAAGGATGAGTCAAAGGCTTCTAATGCTGCCCATGGTTTGTATCGTGTTCTTATTCAGAACATGGTCACAGGTGTTACAACTGGTTTCTCAAAAACTCTTGTTGTTACTGGTGTAGGTTATCGTGCTGAAGTTCAGGGAAAGAATTTGGTCATGAACCTTGGATATTCATCTGACTTCATCGCAATTATCCCTGAAGGATTGACTGTGGCTGTTGATGCTCAGAACAAAATCACTATCAGTGGCATCAGCAAGCAGTTGGTTGGAGAGTTCAGTGCTCAGATTAGAAAGTTGCGTATGCCAGAACCTTACAAGGGGAAGGGTATCCGCTACGATTCTGAGGTTATTAGACGCAAAGTCGGTAAGACTGGTGTAAAATAAGGTGTAACACATGTTTAAGAAACTTAATGATAAAGCTAGAAAGCGTTTGCATCGTAAGGTTCATATCCGCAAGTCCATCTATGGAACTGCGGAGAGACCTCGCATGACTGTTACTCGCAGCAACACAAACCTTTATGTTCAGGTTATCAATGATGCAGAGGGAAAAACTCTCGCCTCTATCTCTACTTTGGAGAAAGAATTGGTTGATCTCAAACCAAATACGGAAGGTGCTGCGAAGCTCGGTGAAGCATTTGGAAAACGCTTGCAGGAAAAGAGCATCACAACTGTGGTTTTCGATCGCAATGGTTATTTGTATCATGGTGTTGTAAAAGCCCTTGCTGATGGAACTCGCAAAGCGGGAATCATTTTCTAGGAGAATCTATGGAACGCCAGAATAAATTCGATAGAAAAGAAGATCAGAAAGAATTCGTTGAGAAACTTGTAAGATTGAATCGTACTGCTAAAACTGTAAAAGGTGGACGCAGGATGTCATTCTCTGCTTTGACAGTTGTCGGCGATGGAAAAGGTCGTGTTGGGTATGGTTTCGGAAAGGCGAACGATGTTTCTGAGGCAATCAGAAAGAGCATCGATCGCGCTAAGAGAAGCTTGATTGAAGTTCCTGTTAAGAATGGAACTTTGCCACACGATATGGTTGGAAATTACAAGAGCTCTTCAATATTCTTGAAGCCAGCTTGTGCAGGAACTGGAATCATCGCTGGTGGTACAGTTCGTGCAATCATGGATTCTATCGGAATCACTGATGTCATTTCTAAATCATTGGGCTCAAGCAGTCCTGTCAATGTTGTTAGAGCTACATTTGCAGCTCTTTCTAAGTTGATGGATGCTAAGACAGTTGCTAAGAACAGAGGTAAGTCTCTGCAGGAAATGTGGGGGTAATTATGTCTAAGATAAGAGTTACACTCGTAAAAAGTCCAATCGGTCAGAAGCCTGCTAAAAAAGCTACTGTTCGCAGCCTTGGTTTGAAAAAGCTCAATTCTTCTGTAGAAAAAGAAGATACGCCTGTTATCCG
>JAEEKM010000268.1 GCA_016282455.1 Treponema sp.
ATTCCGTTATAAACCAACTGTTCAAACTGAAAAACGAGAGGAATTCCATTGATATCAGACCCCATAACACCTACATAGATTGTCCTGTTATCATAATCATCAGGGAAACCGTCAGCGTTCCACGGACCAAAGAATGCTCCGAGAGGATGATTTGACGCTGCTATTTTTGTAAAATTACTTTCCAGAACATTTATTACAGTAAATGAATCTGCCGCACAGTAATTTTCGCAGGCATCAGCAACAAGAACTTTAATTAAAACTGCACCTGCACCAGATTCTATAGTATGAGTAATGCAAAACTCTGTAACTCCGTCTTCTGTAAAAAACTGTACGTTATCATAAGTCTGATTTGTAAAATATGTTTTTTTAACATCTGTGCTTACTACTGCATCACCGTTTTTATCATTGGTTCTTGTTTCGGTTAGATAAATCGTTCTTACTCCGGAATCTATATCAAGATAGCGGCCGTAGATATAAAGCTTTCCGTGTGCCCTGTTTTGTAAAACTTTTGCGCGGTATTCTTCTGCAGAAAGAGTGCCCTGAGAAGCAATTCCATCAAAAGAAAATCTTTCAGAATCAGAAAGTGAATCTGCATTATTCAAAGAGATTTCTTTTCGTGTACCCCACAATGCCTGTTTTACAGGGGCTTCTGTTTCTATTGAAGTGTTATAGCGAACCTTGAACTTTGCATTATTATTCTGAATCAAAGAAAGTGCGATACCTTCCTTTTCAACTTTTATTTCTTCACCCAAAGAAACATTTATATCAGCAAGAGAATTATACGTTTCTGCGATGAATCTTTTAAGTGCATTGGCTTTTGGAGTAATTGTTAAAACACTGCCACCTTCAGACAAAACAGGTGTTTCAAAGCAATTGCTGACGTCAATATTATTTTTTGAAGAATCAATGTAAACAAGGGAAAGGTTTTCAATAACATTCTCTGCGTCCATGGGGATGTTAAAGTTTATGACAATAGGGATGTTGGACAACTGAGGTTCTGTTCCATTGGGTGAGTAGGATACAACCGCAGGTAGACGGTAACTTTTTGGCCGAATCAAAATATCGTCCGTATCTTCTATAACCCTCACCTTATATTTATAAACACCCCGTTCTTCATCAGATTCAATTTCCTCAAATGAAACTGAATCTGAAAGGCTTATATTTTCATTGTTTTTGTTTACTGCCTCAAGACCAACGAATTTATATTCACTTGTATTTGAATTAAATGTCAGCTCGCCGAGTGAGAAGCCTACAGTACATTCCTTTTCTCCTTCCGAAAGGAAAGAGCCTGTGCCTTCTACTGTCCTTATGAGAACGGTTACTTTTTTTATATTTCCATAGTTTTTGTTGATTTTGTACTTGTGTTCACTGCTGCCGGTAAGCGCAATGCCGTCACAGTCTTTTTCTTTTTTGGTAAAGTTTAGTTCAACAGTGATGTTTTTTGTGGTCTGGTTTCCGTCTGGTGCAAGAAGGAGTTTTGAGGAATCATTTGCACAAAGGGGCTGGATGTAAAGGGCTTTTTTGTCTTCTGAGAAATATGGGGTGTCAAAATATTCTCCAATTTCAAGCTCATTTCCATCTGAAGAAATTGAGATGCAGCTAAAGTCTCCAAAAGACTCCTTGTCCATTGCCTTGTTAAAAAGAATTTTTATTGCAGAGTCCTGATCGCATCCTGCTGATTCAAGTTTGGGTGTTATTTCGGACACGTTGGGAATTGCACTGCACACCGGGCGAATGAGAATGTCGTCAGCGGCTTTAAGGAGCTTTACGCTTACTTTATAGACTCCTGTTTTTTCATTGGAATCGGTTACGGTAAACTCTACGCAGTCTGAGCGGCTTACATTTTTGTCAGAAGAACTTACTGCTTCCAGGGTTTTGAATATGTAGTTTTCGGAGTCGACTGTGAACTGAAGGTCTATTTTGTATCCGACCTTGCATTTTTTTTCGCCGGAAGAAAGAAATGAACCCAGGGTTTTGTCGGAATCAACTACAAGAGTGTATTCATCTGCGTTTGCATAGTCTATGTCTTTGGTGAGTTGTTCCATGAAGGAGCCGCCGGATAAAAAGTTCTGGCAGGATACACTCAGAAAGCAAATGACACCACAAAGGATTCGGAAAAGATTAGATGTAAACTTATTCATGACCACAGTCTCCCCAAATTATGTTATAGCGATTATAACACAATTTTAGGAGTCTGTCATTATAAAGGCCATTCTTTATGAAAAATGGTTAAAGTTCCTTTGGAGCTTCGGTAAAGGAATAGAGGGGTCCTTAGGAAGGGGACAAGACTTTGAATAGTGTGCTTTGTTAAGGGGGATATGCAGTTTGAGATTACCACAAGAGCTGAAGTCCTGCAGGCTCATAGAGGGAAAAGTTATAATCCCGGCTTAGCATGACAAGGTTTTTACGTATTGCAAGATGAATCAGCATTCTGTCAAAGGGATCTTTGTGTTTTTTTTGAAGAGGTAGTTCCTTGTAAGTTATGAAATCGTATGCATCTGGTGTGAGGATTTGAAAATCATAGTTTTTTGCTATATTCGGAAGTAAAAGGGAGTTTATTCCATTCAGGGTAAATTTTCCAAGCTGCTCTTTTATGGCAACTTCCCAAAAAGAAATTGTACTGACGTACACGGGGTTTTCATTTGCTTCAAGAATTTTGCGAACTTTTTTTGAGA
>JAEEKM010000269.1 GCA_016282455.1 Treponema sp.
ATAATGGAACTGAGTTTTGTAATGTCGGTAACAAGCAGTGCATTAAAGAGATTTCCACTTGCGCGGCGGAGCATTTCAAGTTCATCCAGGAACTCTTTCTTGCGGGTAAGGATTTCATCAGTGCTGTCAACTTCAATCTGGCTTACGGTGAACTTCTGTTTTCCTTCCGTGTAATCTTTCATATCCTGATGAATTACATCTGCGGCACTGCGGCCCCCAATGTGGCTTCCGCTCAGAATAATATCGTTACCAAGAGAAGCAATGTCCAGTTCTGTAATGGAACTGAGGTATTCGGCAGTCTGAATGTCGTAGTCTGTTGTAGTGCCGCTTTTTAAAATAAGGGTATCACTCAGGATGCCGCATAAAAGAAGGGCCGCCATATCTTTTGGAATGGACACACGGTTTTCGCGGTAAAGGTTTGCAATGATTGTTGCCGTAGAACCCACCGGTTTGTTAATAAAAGTGATGGGAGTTTTTGTGCTGAAAGTGCTCACCCTGTGGTGGTCTATAATTTCCTGAATCACATAGTGTTCAATTCCTTCAACTGCCTGCTGGGGTTCATTGTGGTCTACAAGAATTACCTGAATGTTTGCTTCATGCAAAAGGTCACTCTCACGGATAATTCCAATCACTTTGTTTGCATTATCCACAACCGGTAAACAGCGGGAAGGACTCTGTGCAAGAAGGGGACGGATTTTCTGAAGGGTATCTTCTGCACGAACAGGCTGACTTTTTTTGTCTGCCATTGCACTTACGGGAGAAGAATACTCAATGAGCATTGCAGTTGTTGGAGTTGAATCATGGCTTGAAAGAAGGGAAACGTGATTCTTCTTTGCAAGTTCGTGAAGTTCTTTTTTTACCACATAGTCTTTTGTAATGATGAGGGCCCTGACTCCTGCTTCAATGCACATGCGCTGAATGTCTTCACGGTCACCGCAGATTACCACAATGTTTTCGCTTTTTCTTTCTGCAAGAAGTTTACGAAAACTTTCAATGTCATCATCACCAATCATTATGGCACACTTAAAATATGTGTCGGGATCAAACTTTACGAGGGGAGTTGCATTAAGAGTTTTCTCAATAAGGTTGATGCTTGCCATGACAATATCTTCCCGCTTGGGGTTTAAGATTTTAAATGTGTTGAGGGCAAAAGCATTGTAGTTCAAAAGTGAAAGATACTTTCCGTCCTTGTCCACCACAGGAAGAACCGCCGCATTTGTACTTACCATTTTATCTACGGCCTTCCACATGGAAACGTGTTCGTCTACAGTTACATAGTCACTGTTCATGTAGTACTGGGTTTTGGGAAGAAGATCCGGAATGTATTCAGGGGGGTCAATCTTAAAACGGCGGAAGATGTATTCTGTCTGGGGAGCAAGTTTTCCTGCACGGGCTGCCACGTATTCTTCGTGCCCCATAAGCTGCTTGAGCCTTGCGTATGCTGTTGCTGAAACAACTGAGTCTGTGTCCGGGTTTCTGTGCCCGATAATATAAACTTTGCTGACCATATTTTTTTCCTCTATGCAGAACATTCTACCTGTCTTACCGTTAAAAAACAAGTGCATGCAAATAAAATAGACAGGACTTCTTTAATGAAGTATAATTCAGACTGGATGTTTACTAAATCGCTGTACTGGATTCTTCCGGCAATATTCCTTACTTTTCTCACTACCTCCTGTACAAACACAAACAGCAGTCAGTCAGGAGAAGATGACTCAGGCATTCGAAAAAATGTAATTATCTTTTACCCGCCCAATGGTTTAGGCGACAGTTCCTATAACGACAACATCTGCTACGGAGTTCACAAAACAGAGAATTCTTTTAAAACTCCTCTTCGTGTTACGGACTATTCACCGGACAGCTGGACTCAGTCAAAAAACGACCTTGAGCTTTTTCTAAAAAAATACGGAGAACTTTACGAAGACGAAGAGCAGAATAAAAGCCTGGCAAAAAAAAATGTGCTTTTTATTTTCTGTGACCAGGATTACATTCCCCTTGTTGAAAAAGCAAAGGACAGTTTTGAAGAATACGGTTTTCTAGCCCTGTTTTTAGATTCCCCCAAAACAGATCTTTCTTTTGCACGTTCCCTTTACATCTCTACTTATGGTGCCAGTTATCTTGCAGGACTTCTTTCCAGAACACTTCTGCCCGGCAATAACCAGAGAGTCTGCCTTCTGCTTGCAAACGAAAATCAGGCTTCCGTTGTGGATGCATACAATGGTTTTATTGACGGTTTTGAACCAGCTGAAGATGAACGAAAAATCATAAACAAAGTAAATGCCGAAGACTACGAACAGGCTTACGAAAACAATATTTTTTTTGTAACAAAAACAGACAGCGATGACGATCAGAGCGGCTACAACAGCGAATACACAAACTATGTTAACATTCGCTTTCATGCTCCTGCAAAACAGTTCTCGCTTTTTTTTCCAATGTGCAGGGGCGGAATAAACGGCTTCTTACGCTACCACAGGGAAACAATCATAGATTCTTTTTACACAATCGGTGTAGAAACAGACTGTTCCATTTACACAAGACACGTTCCCTTCTCCCTCGTAAGACACATGGACAGGGCCGCAGAACTTTGTCTTTCTAAATGGATAAAAGAAGGAGACCTTCCCCTTTACCAGCAGTTTGGTTTAGAAAGCGGATATGTGAACATTGTTCTTTCTCCGGATTCTACTGAACTTTTAAAAAGTACACTGGAAAGCAACATTTCTACCGCAATTGAAAAAGAGAGGCTTTATGACGAAAACTCAAATTAAACTTTTACTGTTTTTTTTCATAAGTCTTCCTCTTATTCTTACCTCCTGCCCAAAACCTTCAGACAGAATAACAGAAGACACTTCCGTCACAAAAAAGATTGCCCTCGTTATTCCCCTTACTGAAGAAAAAGATTTACAAAAACACTTTACCAAGACAACGGAATGGTTTCTTTCAAACCTTGAAGAAGCTATGGAAGGACTAAGCACTCCCTTTACCCTTGATATTGAATGGTATGATGAAGATACAATCGATCTTGAAACAACTGCAGAAACCCTTGCTTCACGGGATGACATTCTTGCAATAGTGGGACCTTTAACCAGTCCTCACGTTCAGATTTTTGCAGAAAAATGCTATAAAACACAAAAAGCACTCATTGTCCCGGATGCCACAAGCGAAACTCTGGCACGCTCCTTTTCTGTAAACCCTGCAAAAAGTGACAGAAAAAATCCCTTCCTCTGGAGTCTTGCAGAACCGGATATATCTCAGGCAGAAGCCCTCATTTCAAAAATCTCCAGTCACGGCGGAAAATCAATGGCCCTTATTTCCTGCGCAAACCTGTATGGAGATACCTTTTATGAATGGGTACCTTTTCTTGCAGAAGAAATGGGAATGACCCTTATAAAAAATATACGCTACAGTACAGACCCCACAGACGAATATTATTACGAAGATGTTCTTTCACTCGAAGAAGCAGCAGAAAGCGTAGTTGGAAGCGGAGCTGATTATGTAATCTGTGCCTTGTACTCTGAAGATGATGCGGAAGAAATTTTTAAAGCAAAGGGACAAAACATACTTCCCAGCCTCTTTTTTACAGACACAATGTTTTCAAATGACTTCATCAATGTCTGGAAAAAATATGAGACTTCACTTTATCCCGGAGATTATGTAGAAGGAACTACAGTTTATGCCGCACCGGAAACAGGTTTTACGGTAACCTATCAGTCAAAGTTCAATGACTACCCTGCCGTTGGAGAAGCACAGTTATACGATGCCCTTCTGCTTGCAGGTTTTGCAATAAAAAAATGCATGGAAGATACCCCTGAGACAAAGATAACCAATGCAGAAATAAACGCAGCCTTAAAAGATCTGGTTACCAATTCTTCCCATTCCCTTATTACAAAATGCTGGACTGCAGAGGGAATGAACAAAATATTTTCAGACCTGGAAAAGGGAGAAAATGTTTCCATAAACGGAGCCAGCGGTTATCTCTTTGTTGACAGGGAAATTCTTACAAGCCTTTCTTCAAGCGTATACGCTCACTGGACAATTAACAACGACAGATTTGTCATTTACGATTACACTTCTTCTGAAGCAAGCAATCATGTAAACCAGAACAAAACTTCCTGGTTCTGGACAAACACTCCGCTAAACGAAGAAGAATATAGTAAAATAATTGAAGAAGGAAACAAGAGTACCGTTACTTACGAAGAATTAAAAGACCAGCAGGCAGTTCTTGTTGCCGCTTCCAGTGGCTGGATAAATTACAGGCATCAGGCAGATGTTCTCTACCTTTACCAGCTGTTAAAGTCCAAAGGCTTTACGGATGATAAAATAATCCTCATCATGGAAGACGACATTGCCTACAACAGTCAAAACCTCTACAGGGGGCAGGTGCATTCACGCCTGACAGGAGAAAATGTTTATCATGACCTTGAGATTGACTACTTTCTGGAGGAACTTACTGCTCAGGATGTAAGCGACATTCTCACCGGTGTAAAAAAAGATGAAGATGGAATTCCCGTTCTCAATACAGATAAACACACAAATCTTTTATTGTTCTGGTCAGGACACGGAACAAACGAAGAAGGAAATCCGCTTAAGGGAAAATTCAAGTGGGCAGGAATGAATAATACAAAAGGTTTTGACACCGCCCTTATGGATAAAACCCTGCAATTAATGGAAGAAAATCAGCGTTACAGAAAACTTCTTCTAATTGCAGAAACCTGTTACTCTGCCAGTGTCCTTAATGTAGCAGAAGGAAGATCCGGTGTTCTTGCATTTGCAGCTTCGGGCGGTTCAGAAACTTCCTTTGCAGATTTATACAGCGTTGAACTAAAAGTATGGCTCACAAACAGATTCTCCCGTGTATTTTTTGATGAGTTTGAAGTGGACAACGGAATAGATTTTTCTGACCTTTACAAAGAGCTTGTAAAGAAAACCATCGGTTCCCATGTAAAGGTTTTCAACGCAGGAAACTACGGAACATTGAGCAGCGGTTACCCAAGTGAATTTCTGGTAAATACCACCAGTCAAAGTTGAATAAGCAGTTAGAAGCAGTTAAAAGCGCACTTGTAAAAGTAAGCAAATAGGGGTAAAATAGTTTCCGATAATTTTTTCTATTATAAGAGGTTTTATCATGGATTTTGTTGAAGAAATGAAGAAAAAAGCAAAGGACTACCAGAACTCACTGGTACTTCCTGAAGGAACAGAAGAACGCACAGTTCGTGCCGCCGCAAAAATCGTTGAGGAGAAACTTGCAAAAACAGTTACTCTTCTCGGTAAACCCGAAGAAGTGGCAAAGGTTGCCAAAGAACAGGGAGTTTCTCTTGACGGCATAACAGTAATCGACTCCACCACAAGCGAATGGCTGGATGAATTTGGAGAAAAATATTTTGAACTCCGCAAGGGTAAGATAAACAAAAAGACTGGCGAAGCAGAAATCCCGGATGCCGCAGCAGGTAAAGCCTTCATGATTAAAGACCCCTTAAGCTTTGGTGCAATGATGATCCGCACTGGAAAAGCAGACGCCATGGTTTCAGGAGCCCTTTCTGCAACAGCAGACCTTCTCCGCGCAGGACTTAAAGTTATTGGAACAGCCCCCGGAACAAAAACTGCTTCTTCATGTTTCATCATGGACACCCACGACAAAAACTGGGGTTACGAAGGATACATGGTTTTTGCAGACTGCGCAGTAAACCCCACTCCAAACAGTGAACAGCTGGCAGACATTGCAATTGATTCTGCAAAAAGCTGCAAAGACCTTCTTGGCGTTGAACCTGCAGTTGCCATGCTTTCATTCTCTTCAAAAGGAAGCGGCGGTAAACTCCCAGACGTACTCAAGGTTCAGGAAGCACTTGCACAGGTAAAAGAAAGAGCACCGGAACTTCTTGTAGACGGTGAACTCCAGACAGATGCAGCCCTCATTCCATCTGTAACTGCAAAAAAAGCCCCAGGGTCACCAATCTGCGGAAAAGTAAACACACTCATCTTCCCAAGCCTTGAAGCAGGAAACATCGGTTACAAACTGGTACAGCGTTTTGCCCATGCAGACGCCTTCGGACCAATTCTCCAGGGATTTGCACAGCCAATCAGCGACCTTTCCCGTGGATGCACCAGCGACGAGATTGTTGTAACAAGCGCAATCACACTGGTTCAGGCAGGAAAGAAAAACTAATCTCTCAATGGGAACCCAAAGATGCCGCGCACAAAAAACATCACTGCTTCTCATCTTCTCTGTAAGCCTTCTTTGGGTTTCCTGTACCAGCACAGCACCTTCACGCTTTCCTAAACCCACCGCAATAGACAGTTATCAGTCAGAAAAAGAAAACAGCCTCACCTGTGCCTTTGCAGGAGACATAATGGCTCATGTGGTAAACTTTTCACAGGGAAAATTTGACCTTATCTACAAAGACATTGAAGACATACTAAAGGAAAGCGATTTATCTTTTGCAAACTTAGAAGCCCCAGTAGACGATTCCCTGCCCTACTCCGCCTACCCTGAGTTCAACATGCACCACGACTACCCGGATGCAGCAATCAAAGCAGGCTTTAACGTCTTTAGTCTTGCAAACAACCACACCAATGACAAAGGAAAAAACAGCATAGCCGCCACAAAAAAATATTTTGACTCAAAGCAGAATGTTTACTCAAACGGCCTCTGTTCAAAAAAAGGTGAAGAACCCCGCCCCACGCTCATAGAAAAAAACGGCTGGAAAATTTTATTCCTTGCAGTAACGGAAGTAATGAATTACAGAACAAACACAGACCTCTTTTATTACGTTTCCCCTGCAAAAGAATCCCGCGAAAATTTTTTAAGGCACATAAGTAAATTAAGAAAAGAAAACCCCTGCGATCTTTTTGTCTTAAGCATACACTGCCATGACGAAGAATACGTAAGAACAATAAACCCCACACAGAGAGACTTTTATCTTAAACTCTTAAACTCAGGAGCAGATGTAGTCTGGGCAAACCACCCCCACGTTGCAAAAGGCTGGGAAGTAATCGCAGACGAAAACCGTGTTCCAAGAAAAATAATTTTTCATGCACAGGGAAACACCATAAGCGGTCAGAGACAGGAAGTTGAGTTTGACAACCCGGATGCAAAAAGAGCCTACACTGGCGAAGGCTTTATTACACAGGTAACCTTTAAAAAAGATGAGGGAGTAAAAATTGCTCAGGTAAACCCGCATCTAATAACCACCTACATTCTGCCTGACTGGCACTTTGTAATAAAAAAACTAAACGACTCCTTTCTTAACGAACTAAAAAAAGAAGGACGAAACACCTGGGCAAAATATCTTTCGGAAAGAAAAAAACGAATGGACAAAATAGAAGGAAAACTTATATGGCAATGAATTACAAAACCCTACCCGTTTACGAACAGAAACAGAGAATACTGGACGCATTAAAAGACAATCAGGTAATAGTCGTACAAAGCCCGACAGGAAGTGGAAAAACAACACAGCTTCCAATCATACTTCACGAAGCAGGTTACTCCCAGAATGGAGTGATTGCAGTAACACAGCCCCGCCGCATAGCCGCACTTTCTGTAAGTGAGTTCATCTCAAAACAGCTAAAGACAAAGTACCCGGGACTTGTGGGCTACAAAATGCGTTTTGAAGACAAAACAGACGCAAGCACAAAAATAAAAATCATGACAGACGGAATTCTCCTGCAGGAAATGAAGCTTGACCCCTGGATGAGCAAGTACTCCGTAATCATGGTAGACGAAGCACATGAGCGCAGCCTTAACATAGATTTTGTTCTGGGACTTTTAAAACGAATACTTGCCGCAAGAAGTGACTTCCGTGTAATCGTAAGTTCTGCAACAATGAACGCAGAAGCCTTCAGCAAATATTTTGACAACTGCCCCATAGTCACTATTGAAACACAGATGTATCCGGTTGCAATGGTTTACGACCCGCCTGCAATAGAAGCAAGCACCACAAACGAAGCCGCCTGCGATGCACTCATCGGAAAAATTGAACAGACCATAGACAGGGTTTTAGACAACAGGGAACCCGGAGACATTCTGGTATTTCTTCCCGGAGAAAAAATCATCAAGGACACAATGCTCCGCCTTTACTCCGCCCCCTTCCATTCAAAAATCCACATCATTCCCCTTTACGGAAGACTTCAGAAAGAAGAACAGGAACGAGTGTTTGACAATCCTCCGCTTGGAAAAAAGAAAGTTGTATTAAGCACAAACATTGCTGAAACTTCAGTTACCATAAACGGAATTACAACCGTCATTGACTCAGGTCTTGCAAAATTAAATTTCTACAGCCCACGCACCTTCACTTCAAGCCTCATTGAAACCCCAGTGAGCCGTGCAAGCTGCAACCAGCGAAGGGGACGCGCAGGACGCACTGCTCCAGGAACCTGTTACCGTCTTTACACAAGGGAAGATTTTGAAGAACGCCCCGAATACACCACGGAAGAAATTTACCGCACAGACTTAAGCGAAGTTGTCCTCCGCATGGCAGAACTTGGAATTACAGACTTTGAAAAATTCGACTTCATCTCCCGCCCTTCAACAGAAGGCATACGCGGTGCAGTAGAAACCCTTAACATGCTCAAGGCACTCGAAGCAGACGGCAGTTTAAGCAAGATTGGAAAACTCATGGTGGAGTTCCCGCTTGAACCAAGAGTGAGCCGCATAATCGTAGAAAGCATTTTCCGTTACCCCGACGTTCTGGAAGAAGTACTGATTGCCTCAAGTTTCATGAGTGCAAACTCTCCCTTCATTCTTCCTGTTGGAGAAGAAAGCGAAGCACGGCAGGCCCACCACTCCTTCCGCGACATGCAGGGAGACTTTGTAAGTTACGTTCATCTTTACCGCCGCTACATGGAAAGCCCCAACAAAATGCGCTTCTGCAAAAAGCACTATCTTGATGACCGTGTCATGGCAGAAATTGCAAACATAAAAGAACAGCTGGAAGAAATAGTTTCAAAAAGACTGCAGCTTCCTATTACCCACGGAGGAACCATGGACGGTTACCTCTGCTGCATTGCAAGCGGAATGATTCAGTTCGTCTGTATTCGTGAAGGAAAAGAAACCTACAGAAGCCTCACCGCAGACCACATCACCATTCACCCCGGAAGTTCCATGTTCCGCATGAACCCGCTCTTTATTGTTGCAGGAGAAATCGTAAAGACAAGCAGAACCTTTGCAATGAGTGTCTCTCCCCTCACAAAAAATCAGCTCTCGCAAATAGACCCAGCCATTGAACAAAAACTAAACTCAAGCCGTGGCAAAAAAAGCAAGAGCCTTACAGGAAACCTGGAGTACACGGGAACAAGTTTCCGCGATGCACAGAAAAACGAAAAAGACAAAAAGAACAAAAGCAAAAAACAGCAGAAGGAAGAAGAAAACTCAATCTTCCTTGGCGGCACCCGTTTTGCATTCGAAAAAGTTAAAGGCAAAAAAACTGCAATACTCCCCTGGTTTGAATTCAAAGAAGCAGCCCGTGCAGAAGAAAACGAAAATCTCCTTGCACAAATCGGCGGCATGAGGGGAAGAATTACTTACAAAGGAAAGTACAAACTTCTTGACGGCGAAAAAATGGAAATCATCATCAAGGCCGCAAAAAAACTCAACCTCGACCCGCTTCCGGAAGACAAGTGGAAACGCAAGCTGAACATAAACATCAACGAAGAAGGAAATACCCAGCTGCTCATAAACTCACTTGATACAATCATGCGGATTACAATCGCAAAAAGTTCAAGCAAAGAATACGGCTTCATCTGCCTCTTTACAGACGGAAATGGAACTTACTGGTTCAAAGTGAGCCGTGGTTTTGCAACAGCCTTAAACGAAAGTCTCTCTTCGCTTGAAAAACTCATTGACGACATCTCTGAAAAAGACCTGCCCCTTGAGCAGAGGGAAAAAATCAACATCATCTACCGCGTACTTAACAGCATGTATGAATGAGGTTATTTGGACGTAGTAAAAAAACAAAGGGAAATATTCACCCGCTCTAACCGGGTAAACATTTCCCTGTAATCCCCGCTGCGCCGGGTTCCGCTATCGCTTCATTGCTTCGCAACGGCTTTGCCGCCCTCTGCATCGGGCGTAGCATTTACTCTGTAAAACTGTATTCACTCCAGGTGGTAGAATATGAATCAGTATCAGAAGTGACTGGTACATCATCTGTTTTGTTGTAAACTCTTCCACTTTCATTATCAACTGCAGTCCATGATGGTTCTGTTGTTCCCTGAACACAGCGTGCCATATTAAAGCCAGTCGTGTCAGCAGGAACTATAATTGTTGCAGTAGAATCAGAACCTGTTACAGAAATCCATTCACCTAATGAAGAATCACCCCACACCCATGCAAAAATTTCCGCACTGTCATTCCAGATCCATGACTCAACAGAAACTGTAAGCGTTCTTGAAGTTAAATAAGTGCAGCTTGCAACAGAAGAATCCGCATAATCTGTAAGAGTTGCGTATGCTTTTACAAGAGCTCCTTCAGTAACATCAAAGGGTTCTGTGTAAAGGGTGCTGTCTGCGTCAGGTGCAGTTCCATCCGTGGTGTAGCGGATAACAGCCCCCTCAGTTGCACAAGTAATAGTAACACTTCCGTCAGTAATTGTAATCACTGGAGTCTTGCACTTAGAAGTAAGCCCTTCAGTCCAGATTGTAAAGTTTGTTCCCTTGTAGAATTCATCATAATCAGAATAAGAACTTGTCTTTGACCATCCGCTTCCAATCATCACAAGAAGGTTTCCTTTACTTCCCGTAACCTCTGCAACATAGTAACCGTTTGTAGCGGCAACTGTTGTTCTGCTTGAGTCATACTCAATTCCTAAATTGTTACGTAGTTCAATAAGCTTATCTATATGCTGCCTTAAAGTATTAGTCGTTCCACTAACTATATCTGCTGCCATGTACTGTGCACCGGAATCAGTTCCGTTACTTCCGCTTTCTGCATAGGTAAAGTAATGGTTCCATGCAACGCAGGGGTAACCAGGATGAGTTAAGATAAGTGCATAGGCAGTTCCCACGTCATCGGGGTCTAAGTACCAGTGCTTCTGGGTGGAACCTGTATCGTGGTTATCAACAAAAGTAACTGCATCTCCGGACTGACTTATGTAAAGATTTGAAGAGTCTGCCAAAAGTGCATAGTTACTGTTGGAAATTCCGCTTGCATTACTTCCAAAGACGGTGTTCATTGCCCCTTTAAGTGCAAAGTCAAAAGCACGGCTTCTGTAACCTCCAGTTTCTGTGTCTGAAATCCAGCTCTTGATTGTATTCCCCCAGCCGGAAGGATTGCTGGAATCATAACCTGCAGTAGGCCAGTATTCACCAACACTAAATTCTGCCTCTGTGTTTTTATCATAAAGACCAACGTAGTTTCCGCCGTAGCCCTTAACGTAATCGTATCTCCAGCCAACAAAACCTGCTGCCTTTAAAACATTGTTCATCCAGTCAATTATTCCCTGCTGAACAGCAGTATTTGTGTGGTCAAGGTCGCGGTAGGCTCCGTAGGTGTCACCAGTGTCAGCCGCTCCAGTTTTCGTATTTCCATAAACAGGACTTTTACTGTCAGAAAAACATTCATCATCAGAACAGATTGAATAATAATCATCTGTCCACGTAGGGTTTGAAAAGTCTGCCCAGCTTGAAGTACCTGCCCTGTGGTTAATCACAATATCTGCAATTGCCTTTGCAGGACTTATTGCTTTAATCATAGACTTAAGCTGACTTTCTGTTCCGTAGCAGTTATTAAGGTCATTGAGCTGGCTTGGAGCATAACCTTCAGAAGAAGAAGTATCACACTTACTTGGCGGAGGACACCAGACATACTCGAAGGTATCTTTAATGGCATCAGCATTATTCTTTACAACAGTATACCACTTACTCCACATGCTGTCGTTGCCTCTTGGTGCACTGTCCCAGTTAAAGCCCTGAAGCATTACTCCGCTCTTACTGGTTTCTGTTTTCTTAGTAAACTTCTTACTTGAAACAGAAGAATTATTGCAGCCATCTTTTATTGCAATCGCTTTGATGGTTGCACTTTCTGTTAAAGTAATTTCTCCGGAGTACACAGTTCCATTTGTTTTTGAAGGAGAAGTTCCGTCAATGGTGTAATAGATGCCTGCCCCTTTTGTCTCAGAAGTAATGGTCACAAGAGTTGAAGTGGTAAAGGAAGCAGTTCCGCTAATCACCGGTGCCGCACAGGTGCTCACATCAGTTTCTGTTTCGGTCCCTGTTTCTGTTGGCGTATTACCTGAACTGGTCTGCGGACAGGAAGTTAATGCAATTGAAAACACAAACACTGAACATAAAGCTAAGAAAGTTTTTCTTATCATATAAACTCCTCTAGAAAATATTTTATCACGAAACCTGCGGATTTTGAAGATTGTATTTTAAATTGATTTTATTCTTTAACGCCGATGAACGCGGCTTTTTGCAGATATTGTTCTGGGTGAAAAATCCCGCCAGTTTTTTGGGCTGACGGGATGTGTTGTTTGTAGTGGTTGTATTTGTAGCGCAGCTACAAGCAGCTTGTCGAAGCCTTACATTGACAAACGATAAGTCTTTTTACCTCATGATCACGGATTATAATCCACAAAAGAAACAGTATACTGTGATGCAGAAGTTATTGAAGTATCTGCAGTTTTGTTGTAGATACGACCTGCACTATCTCCGCTTGCAGACCAATCTGGCTCAGTTGTTCCTGCAGGACAACGAACCAAAAGGAACATATCAGTACCGTTTGGTGCGGTAAAGGTTACGGTTGTTCCCGAGCCTTCACAGTCTACCCAAGAACCATTAGAGCCGGCTTTCCATACCCATGCAAATACTTTTACACCGCCATTCCAGGTCCAATTATCAGCTGTGACAGTCATTGCTTTTCCTGCAGTATAAGTCTTGCTCACTTCATCGGAATCTTCGCAACCGTCTGCAGTAGCGTAGGCATAAACTGTCTGACCTTCAGAAACAGAGAAGGATGAGCTGTAAGACTGATAGCTTCCTGTACCTACTTTGTACATGATTTCAGAACCAGCAGTTGCACAGGTTATTGTACAAGTTCCTGCGTTGAAGGTGATGGTAGGCTTCTTGCATTTTGAAGTTCCACCATTGGCCCAAACTTTGTAGTTAGTTCCGTAGGCAACAACTTCGTAATCAGAAACATCTCCTGAATAAGTTGAAGAACCGATGCTTACGATGAAAGAACCATGAAGGCCATCAACACGGGAAGCATAACAACTTGCAGAGGAAGAAAGAATTTCTTTTGAACTGTCATATTCAACTCCGAGAGATTTTCTAAGGTCAATAAGAACATCAATAAGTTCCCTCAAAGTTCCAGAACTTCCGTTTACAGTTCCTGCTGAATTACCGGATATAAACTGACTTCCACCGGCACTCAGGTTGCTTCCGCTTTCTGAATATGAGAAGTAGTGCTGCCATGCCACACAGGGGAAGCCTGGATGAGTAAGAATGTATGCATAAGCGGCAGGAATTGCACTATCGGGCAACTTCCAGTGTCCCTGAGTTGAACCGGTATCATGGTTATCCACAAAGGTTACTGCATAAGCAGGCTGACTGTTCACAAGGGTGCGTCCGTTTGCAAGATTACCAAAGTTGTTGGTTGCAGAACTTGAACCTCCTGAATAAGAACAGCCCCAGATGTCATTCATGATTCCCTTAAGAACAAAGTCGAATGCACGGGTCTTGTATCCTCCAGTCTCAGTTCTGGAAATCCATCCGTCAATCTTGTTTGCCCAACTGCTAGGATCTGAAGCACTGAAATATCCGCCGCCATCATCTGTACCCGGCCAGTATTCACCTACTGCAAATTCAGCATCGGAAGCGGCATTGTACATTCCAACATAGTATCCATCGTAACCCTTCACAAAGTCGTAACGCCAACCAACGAATCCTGCAGGTTTAAGGTAGTCATTCAGATACTGCTTGATTCCGTTCTGGACATTTGTGTTTGTGTGATCAAGGTCACGGCTTGCTGCATACTTAGCACCTGTATCAGCTGCACCACGCATATCTGAACCGACGCTATGCATCAAACTTTCACCAGGATTACTCTGGTCATTCGGATCATTAAAACCTTCGTCATCTGAACAGATTGCCTTATAATTAGAACCCTTTACATTTCCCAGAGAAGGATTAGCAAAATCACCCCAGGAAGAATATCCGTCACGGTGGTTCACAACGATATCAGCAAGAGCCTTAGCAGGGCTGATTGACTGAATCATATCTGTAAGTTCCTCTACCGTACCATAGCAGTTGTTCAAGTCAAACCATTCCGTTGGTCCATAACCTTCTGATGAAGAAGTGTTTGTCTTACTTGGAGGCGGACACCATACATACTCGAAAGTATTTCCAATCTGAGTGGCATTGCTCTTCATGATGTTGTACCACTTGCCCCAGTATGTGCTCTTTCCTCTCGGAGCAGAATCCCAGTTGAATCCCTGGAGCATTACACCGCTCTTTGCAGACTCTGTTCTGAGTGTATATTTCTGACTAACAACTTCAGAGGCTTCAAATCCATCCTTGAAAGCTTTTGCCTTAACAGTTTTGGTTTCTGTAAGGGTGAAGGAGCTTGTGTAGGCAGTGCTGCTTTCTGTAGGAACAGTTCCGTCAAGGGTGTAGCGGATTGTTGCACCGGCAGTAGAACAGGTGATTGAAACTGTTGTGCTTTCGGTGAAAGTTGTGTCACCGCTGAAAACAGGATTTGCACAGGTGGGTACATTGTGAGTGAACTTCTTGCTTGCGACGGATGAATTGTTGCAGCCTGCTTTTACTGCGATTGCCTTAACGGTTGTTGTTGAATCAAGAGAGAATGCACCTGTGTAAAGAGTGCTGCTTGCAGTTGGGGTTTCTCCGTCTGTGGTGTAGTAGATGCTTGCCCCGTCTGTTGAACAGGTGATGGTAACGCTTGTGTTTGTGTCAAAAGGAGTGTCTCCGCTGATTGAAGGGGTGGCACAGGTTGGAGTTTCGGGGGCGTCGCTTACTTCTTTAAAGATTACTACAGCCCATCCATTTACACCATAAGCATCAGAAGAGCTATATGTACAAACATCATCATTTTCATCCCATATATTGAAATTGGTTTCTGCCCAGTTTGATGTATCAACAAGACGAGTCCAGTGATAGCCTGATTTAGGAGCTGGAATAGTAAAGGAAACTTCTTCCGTATACATATTCATAAACACAAGATAATCATGTCCGCCGCTAACTGCATCACCGTTAATGTGAAGCCATACGCAACGATCATCATCAGACAAAGTGCTTGAACCGTTTTCCTTCTTAAAATCATAACCCACAGTATAAGTATCCTGTCTGAGGGCAGGTTCGCTCTCACGAAGATTGAGCATATACTGCATAAACTTAAAGTTTCCGTTTACATTTGCTGTATTAGCAAATGTTCCAAAATTATTGTGATAAGCCATAGTTCCGCCAGAAACATCTCCTGTAGGAACTGAATGAGGACTTGCAGTGTTAATCATGTTGTAATTGTTCCAGGTTGCAACGGAATCCACATTATAAGGATTATTATTTCCGTTCTGGGTACGACAGAATTCATCGCCCCATACAATCATCGGAACACCGCGGCTCATCATCTGAATTGCAGTGTAGTTTCGGTTAGCCTGTCTTTTATCAGCAGCACTTGAACCGAATGCTTTTCCAGGAACTGAACTATCTCCTCCATCACTAGGTCCAAATGGCCACTGAAGAGAAGTTGAACTACCATTGTAAGCAGAACCTGCAACTGTATAGCCGGAACACAAATCTGCAAGTGTATATCCGTCATGAGCGACAACAAAGTTTACAGATTTCTGAGGACCACCCTGGTCGTTAAAATTAGTATAATCACCATTAATATAATCATTTAAGGAACCGCGAACACCATTTCCAACGAAGTTTCTGATGCCGTCACGGTAGCGACCGTTCCATTCACCCCAACCAGCAGGGAACTGACCAACCTGATAACTATCAGTCTGCATACAATCCCATGCCTCGGCAATCATTTCAACATTTTTTGAGGTGCCTAATGAAGCAATATCTTTAAGTGTATCTGAGTTTTTAGAGAATGGCCATCCTGATCCACTTCTAACTCGTCCCAATACAGGAGCAAGATCGAATCGGAAGCCGTCAACGCCCATTTCATCAATCCAATATGTGAGAGAATCAAGAATAAAATTTCTTACAATTTCATTATCACACTGTAAGTTATTACCACAACCAGTTGATTCCCAATAACCCTTATTACTATCGTCACACAAACTGTAGTATGTCTGATTATCTATACCACGCATAAATGTCACTTCGCATGTCTTATAATCATCACCGCCTTTATTACCATACCATGGACCACCTTCACCAGAATGATTGAAAACTACATCAAGGTATACTTCCATTCCTTCATCATGGAACGCCTTGACCATTTCCTTAAATTCTTTTGTAGGACCACCTGCAGTTTTATCGTAAGAATATCGTCTGTCCGGAGCAAAATAGCCGTAAGTCATATATGCCCAGTAATTTCCGCCTGCACTTGAATCCAGGTTTCCATCATTATCCGATTCATGAACCGGAAGAAGTTCAATTGTATTAATTCCAAGCGCTTTAAGGTAAGGAACCATATATGAAGCACCTTTGTAAGTTCCTCTATATTCGTCAGGAATACTTTCTACATCTTCAAAACCTTCAAGTCCATTTAAAATTGTAGAGAGATTTGCTACAGAAGGATGCTTTGTAAGACCTCGTGCATGAGCTTCATAAATAATGGCATCCTTTTGAGAAAGTGCTGGCTTTGTTCCATAATCTGTATTATCGTTTATGACATAGGCTTTTGAAGCATATTTTCCAGTATCAAAAAGGCGACGAACTGTTCCAGTGGTAGCAGAATCATTCTTCTTATAGATTTCATCTCCTGTTCCGTAGATTCCCCCGTTTTCGCCATTAAGTGCACGTGCATCACTCTTATCATGTGTCATCTCCCTTGCATAGGGATCAAACACAACTTTATTGGGGTTGAAACGGTTTCCGTAAGAATCGTAGTCACCGATATAACCTGCAGAGCTTCCACCACGGGTCCAGCTTTCATTGAAGGTCCAGTTTGGTCCCCAGCAGCGGAAGGCGTAGATTGCACCGGTAAGGTCACCGGAAAGTTTTGCGCGCCAGACGTTGTTTGCATCTTTTTCCATCCAGTAGTCGTACTTTGCATCTACACCATAAGGAGCACTGTAAATTTCAAGAAGAATTTTTGTTGCATTTGCAGAATACAAAGCAAAAGTTGTTTCACTTCCACTTGCATTTGCACCCAGGGCCCAGTTGCCGCTTGACCAGCCGTAACCTGCACTTGCACCGTTCATATCAACAGGACTGTAGTTGCCGCTTGAAGGATATGTGTTTCCAAGAGAAGGTTTGGTAAAGTTCCATTCAGAAACTTCAGAATCAAGAAGTCCCTCACATACTGCAATTGCTTTAACTGTAGTTCCTGAACTGACAGAGATTCCTGCACCAGTATATTTTGTGCTGCCTTCTGTTGGAGCACTTCCATTTGTGGTGTAGTAGATTTCCACACCCTCAGGTTCTTCTTCTCCATCCAAAGTGCGGGCTTTAAGATAAACTGTAGTAGTGCCGTTAATGAATTCACTAATCTCATTTCCGTCTGCGTTTTCAAGACGGGGTGCTGGAGTTTTAAACTTAATTGAATCAGGGAAAACACTTGTTTCTCCGCTGAGAATTTCTACAGAAGAAGCATAAACTACTGTTTTTCCGTTTACAATTCCAAAAACTTTCCAGTTACCAGGAGCAATATTTTCTATAGTATTACTTCCGCTTGTAACAGAAGTAAGTTTTTGAGAAACAGGATCGCAAATCTGGAATGAAATTTTGTCTGAGGAAACATCACTTGTAAAAGTAAAGGAACCGGGAACAATTTTATAACTTTCCTTTTTGGAATCAGAAGCAGTTCCCGCCTTAATGTCAGAAGCAATCTGAGAAGCATTGATTAAAGAAGCATGTGTATTTTCAGGAAGATAACTTTCAACACTTTCTGTTTCAATAGAAGAAAGATCTACTCCGAGTTTTAAAAGTTCTGCGTAAACATTTCCGACCTTTGTATTGGCCCAGTTAACGGTTACTTCATTTTCTCCCTTGCAGATATCTGTTACTGCAGTCATGGTAACACCAGCCATTTTCTGAAGAACAGAATTGATTGTGGTTTTTGCTTCCACAGTGACTACGCGGTTTTTACCGACAGGAATATTATCTATTTTAATTTCACCGGCTCTTCCTGATTCGATGGCAACATCAGTTTTTGAAAGGGGAGATGTAATCCCCGTTCCTGAAACAGAAACATCTGCTATTTCAATCTCACTTACATTAAGTGCACGGGCTGCAGAGTTTCCTGTTGTAACTACAAGTGATCCAAACTGATTTTGTGAAGACTGATTTTCTTCATGAACAGTTACAGTATTGGGACAAGATACAAAAAGCAAAAGAAAAGAAACTAATGCGCAAACAAAAGCAAAGCGTGTTGACTTAATCATACTCTACTCCTTAAAAAAAACTGTACAAGTACATTATACACCCGCTCCCTTCATCTGTCCAAAAATGAAGGGCATTTTACGAGTGTGTGGTTACTTTCATTAGAATTTTCAAATACTTTTCTACAATTTTTCACTGACTCTTTTAAAATCAGTCAGCAAGAAGATAAACTGCAGAAAGGGCTGGAACTGTTACGGTGCCAGTATAGGTATTTCCCGTGAGCAGGTCTTTTCCGCTTGCGGAGAAGGTTTTGGAAGAAGATGTGTTGTAGTTAAATGCGATGTAAATTGTTTCTCCTCCGCCAACTTTTTTTGCAACATAGAAATCAGTCTGACCGGTAATCTGCTGATTTGTTCCGTTCCACAAAGCCTCATGGTCTGCACGGGCTTCAAGACACTTCTGTGTCCAGTCATGAACCTGCTGTTCATAAGTTGTAAAACCAGAAATCTTACCGCTTGAACGGGCAACATTATCAGCATACCAGCCAGTACCGTTTGAGTTATCAGCAGAACGGGCACCAATTTCATCACCATAGTAGATTGTAATTGGTCCAGAATATGCACACTGAGCAGCAAGAAGAACTTTATTGCGTCCTACATATTCACTATTATCATAACCGCAAGAATACTTTTTCTGAATAAGGTCACCAATACGATAAAGGTCATGGTTAGAAAGCATAAAGTTTGGATAATATATGTCGTATTTTCCGTCAGAATCGAGACATGAATATCCTTTTTCTGTATAAGTCTTGTACAAATAGCTCAAGCCTGTTGTAATATTTCCTGTTGTTTTTCCATTCCATTCCTGAGCAAATCCCTGAACGACCTGATAATATGCAGGGAAATCAAAACATCCATTTAAGCCGTAGCCGGATGCTGAACCTGCCTTTACCGAACCATTCTGTATTGTAGCAGCATCACCATTCCAATGTTCACCA
>JAEEKM010000270.1 GCA_016282455.1 Treponema sp.
CAGCGGTTCAACTTTCTTTTTCCCGGAAGTAAATGTTAAGGGAGAAGACATTTCAAATGCAATGCTCATAAACTCTTCTGCTTCCTTTGTAATTCCAACACAGGAAAGACCAGAGGGAACCATTACCTTCAGCGTTATAGACGGAAAGGTGGAACTTGCCCAGTACAGGTCAAAAGACAGGCTTTATGCACAGGCAGAGTTTGCAGGTAACCTTCCCAAACTCCGTGTTCTTGATTCTGATGATGACGGAGTCTTTGAAACAACTGAGTTCTACGATGTAGACAGTGACAGTAGCAGGGAAGTACACACGCTCGAAGAAGAAAGGCTTGTCATGGAAAACCTCTTTGGCATTCCTTCTCTTGGGGCAGAGTTTTACCTGCGCATGGTTCAGATAGACACTAACGGAGACACCATTCCTGATTTTACTGAAGAGTATTCAAACCACGGCGGAAAGATTTCTTCCTGGGACACAAATGGTGACGGCCTCTGGGAAGTACGCTTTGTCCGCTTTCCAAAACTTCCAGGTGAAGTCCTTAGGGAAGAAGCACTTTTTTACGAACATCCCGGAGAAAAACTTGTAACCGTTTCATTTGAAAATAAAGTGCCTGTAAAAGTAAAAACTGACGGAGAGGAACTTCCTGTTACACAGGATTCAATTTATGAATTCTACTGGCTGGGTCAGCCCGGTTCAAGCAGTATGGCAAGAAGATGCATTATTGAACTTAACTCTGGTTTACCGCAGGGAGTAAGCACTGTTGTAAGCGGTGAGGATGAAAGAGTATTCTGCCTGCGCATGGGCGAATGTAATTTTGGAATCTCCGTTCCTTTAGAAACTTTCCCCGAAAGTGAAAGTGAAAACGAAAGTTTACCGGAAGATGAAAGTCAGCAGGGAAGTGCAGAATGAAAAAAACATCTTGCATCATTTTTCCTGCAATTCTTTCATTACTTTTATTTTCCTGTAAGACAAATGAAAAGCCGGAGGTTTATACACCCGTAAACGTAACGGAAGAAAGCGCCCTCCTTAGTGAAATTGATTCAATCCGTGAGCTTTCTAAAACAAATGTAATCAAGGCTTTGTGGCGGGCAAAACTTTTGCAAAATACCCTTTCTGAAAATGAAAATGTTCTCACTCTTTATGAGGACTGTGAAAAACTTACCCTGGAAGAATACAAAAAATCTTCAGGGGAAAAAAAATATTTTCAAAGCTTAAAAACCGTGGGGCATGAGTTTTCCAAAGAAGAAATGCAGGTTCTTCCTGCCTCAGAGAATTATTTTTACACAACTAAAAGCAGTCACACAAGTCTTTCAGAACTTATAAAAGGTACCGTTACAGTTTTTGTTGACAAGGGAATGAAAATTGAACACGGTATGGGCCTTCCAGATGCAGTACTCGGCAGCGGATTTTTTATTTCAAAAGAAGGCTACATCGTAACAAATCATCATGTAATTTCAGACCTGGTTGACCCTAAATACGAAGGATATTCCCGTCTTTACATTCGTCTTGCAGAAGATCCTGACACCCGCATTCCTGCAAAAGTGATCGGCTGGGACAGTGTTCTTGACCTTGCACTTTTAAAAGCAGAAGTTGAAGCCCCCATAGTATTTGCCCTTGGTTCTTCCCAGGATTTAAATGTTGGAGACAGGGTTTATGCTATCGGCTCACCGCTTGGTCTTGACAGAACTTTAACCAGCGGAATTATCTCTGCCACAGACAGACGGCTTTTTACTGCAGGAGTTGTTTTCCAGATTGATGCTGCCGTAAACTCAGGTAACTCAGGCGGACCTTTAATTGACGAAAAGGGCAGGGTTCAGGCAGTCGTTTTTGCAGGCGTACAGAATTATCAGGGGCTTAATTTTGCCATTCCCGTTGAGTACTTAAAAAATGAACTTGAGTTTTTGTATGCCGGCGGTGAAAGGGAACATCCCTGGATTGGAGCTTATGGTAAAACAAAACGGGAACCCGGAAGTGGCATGAAAAACGAAGGACTACTTGTCCAGTATGTGCTGCCGGGTGGAAGTGCAAATCTTTCCGGTCTTGAAAAAGACATGACCATCACTTCGCTAAACGGAGCAAAAATTACTTCGATTGATGACTTTCAGTTTTATGCCATGCAGCTTTCTTCAGGCACTATTGTAAATGTAGGTGCAGTAAATGCGCTTGGAAAAGAAAGTTCACATCTTGTTTATCTTGAAAAACGTCCCGACAATCCCGGTTATCAGGTCTACCGTCATGATCTCATTCAGGATGCCCTGGTTCCACTTGTGGGTATGCGGCTTGTTCCTTCTTCCACCTCAAACAGAAAACATTACAACGTTGTGGAAGTATTAAAAGCCTCTGCGGCAGATGAAGCGGGCTTTAGTGTAAATGACCCGGTAGATGTTCTTGCCTTTGAAGTAGACGACAAGCAGACTTATGCTCAGATTGCCCTTTATGCAAGAAAGAAAAAGAATGGTTATCTCGATGCCCCTATGGGACTGACCCTTCCCCTTGACAGCCCCTTCTATTTTTAGATAGATTTGTTTAAGATTATGACAGAGTTAAAATATAAACGCAATTTCTGCATTACAGCACACATTGACCACGGAAAATCCACCCTTGCAGACCGTCTCATTCAGCGGGCTAAAATCATTGATGACCGTCAGATGATGAATCAGATTCTTGACAACATGGACATTGAAAGGGAACGCGGTATTACAATTAAAAGTCAGGCAGTTACCATTCCTTATCATGCAAAGGATGGACATGACTATGAACTGAATTTCGTTGACACCCCCGGTCACGTGGACTTTTCTTACGAAGTGAGCCGTGCCATTGCTTCCTGTGAAGGAGCCCTGCTTCTAATTGATGCAACCCAGGGAGTGGAAAGTCAAACGGTAAGTAACATGTATCTTGCCCTTGAGCAGGACTTAACAATTGTTCCTGTTGTGAACAAGATTGACCTTGCTTCAGCAGACATTCCCAGTGTCAAAAAACAGATTGACCATGACTTAGGTTTAGACTCATCAGATGCCCAGCTTGTAAGTGCAAAAACAGGTGAAGGAATTGATGACCTCATGGAAGCAATCGTTACAAAGTTTCCCGCTCCGACAGGTGATGTAAATGCCCCCCTGCAGGCTTTGATTTTTGACTGCCATTATGATGAATACCGTGGAGTTATCGTTCACATTCGCGTAAAGGAAGGTCGTGTAAAAACCGGTGACACTATCCGCCTCATGAGTTCAAACAGTGAATACAAGGTTGAACAGGCAGGTGTCTTTAAAATCAAGTACGAAGAAACTGGCCTTCTTGAAGCAGGTGATGTAGGTTACATTATTGCAGGCATTAAGACCGTGCAGGACGTACGTGTCGGAGATACCATTACAAGTGTTTCTAATCCCGCTCCCGCACCACTTCCAGGTTTTAAAGACGTAAAGCCGGTGGTATTCAGTTCAATTTACCCCATTGACTCAAATGATTACGAAGAACTAAAAGAAGCAATGGAAAAACTCCGCCTTAATGATGCAAGCCTTGTTTATGAAAAAGACAATTCCCTTGCCTTAGGTAACGGTTTCCGCTGTGGCTTTCTTGGTCCTCCGCATCTGGAACTTGTTCAGGAAAGACTCGAACGGGATTTTGACCAGGTTGTAATTTTTACGGCCCCCAGTGTGCGTTACAAAGTAAAACCTCAGGGAAAAGAAGAAATCTTTGTTGACAATCCTGCAGATTTCCCCGAAGGAAAAGTAGAGCATTCAGAAGAACCCTACATAAAGGCAACAATCATTACTCCTGCCGAATATCTGGGTTCAATCATGGAACTCTGCCGCATGAAGCGGGGTGCCCAGACCAACATGCAGTATCTGGACGAAAAGCGTGTAGAACTAACTTATGACATGCCTCTTGCAGAAGTGCTTTTTGATTTTTATGACAAACTAAAAAGTTTCAGCCGAGGCTATGCAAGTTTTGACTATGAACTCACTGAATACAAACCCACAGACCTTATTAAGATTGATATTCTTATCAATTCCAAACCGGTAGATGCCCTTGCCCAGCTCTGTTACAGACCAAGCGCAGTAGAAAGAGCAAGAAAGGTTTGTGAAAGACTAAAGGGAGAAATTGCCCGCCAGCAGTTTAAGGTTGCCATTCAGGG
>JAEEKM010000271.1 GCA_016282455.1 Treponema sp.
TTATATGGGAATTCTATCATAGGAGGTAAGGTTGTGTCATATTCCAAGTTTTTCCACGTAGAAAAAGCTTTGAATACCCTCAGTTTTATTACAGAACAGGGGCAGGTGCTGGTCGTTTTTGCCGCTTTCGTTGCAAAAAAGAATAATTTTACCCCTGAACAGTCAATTGAAGCGGTTGTAACTGGCAGTGACCTTTCCGAACCCGTAAAATCCTCTTTTTTAGACAGTGTGAAAGAATGGAAGAACTATTCACTATCATCTTTTGAAAAAGTTCCTGAAGAAGAAATGAAACTCTTTCTGGAAGAAAAAATCCTCAACTCCGTTTACAGAAGGGATACACCTGGTAATGAAGAGCCGGTTTATGACATGTCTTCTGACTTTTGTGATTTATGCTGCAAGTTACTGGAAATTACCCCGGAGGATACTCTTTTAGACATAACTCCTGGAACAGGAACCTTTCTGACTTATGTTGCAGACAAGAATCCCTGTAAGACAATGCAGGGCTATCAGTACATCAAGTATGCCTGGTTAATGGGTAACTTGCTTTCTTATGTAAGGGGAGTAACTTCCATAGAACTTTATCCGACTACCGCTTTTACTGACGGTAAAACCTACAGTAAGATTATTGCCGCCCCCTTTCATATTGACGAGGCTCTTGTGGAGAATTATTTTAAAGACCTTCTTTCCCTTTTGTCAGAAGACGGTAAGCTTCTGCTCTTTTTGGGTCATGGCTTTTCAAGGACTTCTCTTGGGACCTATGTTAATGTAAAAAAATATCTGCTTGACGAAGGCTATTTAAATGCAGTCATAGATTTTCCTGCAAGAATATTTATGTTTTCTTCCTTAATGCGTTTTGAGTTACTTATACTTACTAAAAACAACAAGTCTGCCCGTATGATTGACAGCAGTAGTCTCTTTGGAGAAAGCAGACGGGGAGTGAGCCCCTTTACTCCGGAAGTATGCGCTTCAATTAAAGGCTTATTAAAAGAGGATAATGAGTTTTCAAAAAATGTTGACTATGAGGTCATCAGAAAAAAGAATTATCTTTTCTCACCCATGTTTTACCTGCATGAAGAAAAAATAAACCTTCCTGGGGCAGAAGAGTATGAACAGTTGAGTTCACTTTTGGAAAGCAGAATACAAAGAGGTGTACAGATCAGGGCTTCGGAACTAGAGGATATAGAGAGTGGTAAAGACACGGGAAAATATTATCTTTTTGCAAAGGACATTCAGGATAATAAAATCTCACCTAAACTCATGCCCATTAACGAAATTAACAGCAGATGGACAAGCCTTGTTTTGAGGGAAGGGGATCTGGTTCTTGTTCTTGCCCTTACAGAAAAAATTAAAGTTGCCTGTGTGGAAAATATTTCTGACAAAGAGATTGTTCCTGCAAGCAATATCTACATTATCAGAACGGATAAAAGTAAACTTGAACCGCACTATTTAAAAGCTCTTTTGGAAACAGAAGAAGCCAATCGCCTGTTTACAACCTTTGGCGGAGGAAATGCCCTGAGGTCTATCAGTGTGGATTTTCTGAACAGACTTCAAATACCGCTTCCTTCAATGGAGGTACAGAAAAAAATTGCAGAAAGATATTCTGAAATTGAAGCAAAAAGGGAAGAACTGAAAAGTCAGCTGGAACTTCTGACAAAAGAAAAAGCTTCGGTACTGGAAAATCTGATGGAGCCCTCTTCGCAGGCTGTCTAAAAGCGAAAATTCAAAAACATAAGTAATTTCTCAGAGTTGGCTGCACTGTAATTTAACAGGGCATGGGGCGTATTGTCTGATGGGAGTTTTAAGACATGAAAGAGTCTACACGGGAAAGTTTTTCTGAGTTTCTGGAGTTCGAGCTGGAAGCAGTTGTTTCTGAAAATGTTAAGCGTTATGTAAAAGAGTCGGGCTATACTGCCCTTGACCTTAGCATCAGATCTAATCTTTCTCTTGCCACAATCAACCGGCTTAAGGCAGGACAGAATCTTTCTGTAAGAAGCATTTGCGCCCTTGCGGAAGTGCTGAATAAAGCCCCCTGTTCATTTTTTGTCCGTCAGAATTAAGCGCGGCAGGGATGTGGAGGGCCTGGTGGCTGTGCTGCTTAGTGTGAGCACAGCCACTGGAGGCGAATGCCGGAACCCGGAACAGCCCTTGGTTAGAAGAATGTTTTTTTTCTTTAAGAAAAGGGCTGCCTTTTTAGGGGGACGGCCGCATGTTTATTAGTCAACATGCTTATTTGTTTAATACGCTGTATAAGCTGCAGAAGGAAGATTTATAGTGGCGTAGTTCGGACGTGCTGTGTCATATATATCAAGTACTTTTGCTTCCTGATAGCCTTCCATATAATACTCGATAAGCAGGTAGATGATTGAATGGACAATTTATAACAGTGCCTTGCAAAAAAATGGTAAAACTAGACTAAATTTTTAAAATGATGTAAAGTATCTGCATGGGTGGAAAAACTAGTTCTAAGCCTGCGGTAAAGGGGAAAAGTGCCGCGGGTGCAAAATCATCGTCTGTTAAAAAATCTGTGTCCCCTGCAAAAAGTGCAGCTAAATCTTCTGCAAAGTCAAGTGTAAAGGCGGCAGGTAAATCTGCTTCGTCTGTAAAAGCCGGCGCAAAAAGTGCGGAGAAAAAATCTTCAGCCACTGCTGCTTCAAAAAGTACTGCGGTAAAATCTACTGCAGCAAAAAGTGCATCTGCTAAGGCTTCTGTAAAATCAGTTGAAAAAGAGACTGTAAAAGCAGCGGCTAAACCTGCCGTAAAGACTGCTTCTAAACCGGCTGCACGCAAAGTTTATGATGAGAGTCAGATTAAACATCTTGATGCCTTAGAGCATATCCGTCTGCGCAGCGGTATGTACATTGGCCGCCTGGGAGACGGTTCTAACCAGAACGACGGTATTTATGTTCTTTTAAAAGAAGTTATTGATAACGCCGTGGACGAGTTTATCATGGGCTACGGTAACCGCATTGATGTGGAAGTGAAAGAGGGGCGTGTAAAAGTCCGTGACTACGGCCGCGGTATTCCTCTTGGCAAAGTTGTTGAGTGCGTGAGTGAAATTAACACCGGTGCAAAATACAATGATGATGTCTTCCAGTTCAGCGTGGGAATGAACGGTGTGGGTACAAAGGCAGTGAATGCCCTTTCTTCCTACTTTCGTGTTGTTTCCATTCGCGACGGTCAGTGTACGGATGCGGTTTTTGAGAGGGGTAAACTTCAGACCCAGAGAACGGGCACTTTAAAACAGAAGGCTCCAAACGGCACTTATTTTGAGTTCGTTCCAGATACGGATGTTTTTGGTAAGTACAACTTTAACATGGAGTTTGTGGAAAAAAGAATCTGGAACTACGCTTACCTGAACAATGGTCTTACACTCCGTCTTAACGGTCAGGATTATCACAGTGAGAACGGTCTTTTTGATCTTTTGAATAAAGAGATGGATGATACTTCCCTTTACCCGATCGGAAGCTATCAGGGAGACCACCTTAAGTTTGCTTTTACCCACACCAATTCTTACGGAGAAAATTATTTTTCTTTTGTTAACGGTCAGTATACGGCAGACGGCGGTACACACCTTGCGGCTTTTAAGGAAGGCTTTGTTAAGGGAATAAATGATTTCTTCGGCTCAAACTACAAGAGTGAAGACGTGCGCGAAGGAATGGCGGCAGCGGTTCTTGTAAAAGTTAAGGATCCTGTTTTTGAAAGCCAGACAAAGAATAAACTCGGCAACACAGATATCCGCCAGTGGATTGTTGCAGAAACTCAAAGTGGTCTTGACAACTGGCTGCACCATAATCCCGATGCTGCAAAGAAAATTCAGGAAAAGATTCAGGCAAATGAAAAACTGCGTACTGAACTTTCTGCAGTGAAAAAAGAAGCAAAGGAAGCGGCAAAGAAAATAAGCATCAGCATTCCAAAACTTAAGGACTGCAAGTACCATGTAAAAGACGGCCCAAAGGGTGAGAACTCAATGATTTTTATTACTGAGGGTGACTCTGCTTCCGGTACAATGACTCATTCCCGTGATGCTTCCTACCAGGCAATTTTCTCTCTGCGCGGTAAGCCTGAAAATATGTACGGCAAAAAGCAGACCGAGATTTACAAAAACGATGAGCTTTACCAGCTGATGATGGCGCTTGGAATTGAAAGCAGCGTGGATGACTTGAAGTATGCAAAAATCGTTATTGCAACTGATGCCGATAATGACGGTTTCCATATCCGCAATCTTGTGATGACTTTCTTCCTTGGTTACTTTGAAGAACTTGTTACAAGCGGCAGGGTTTTTATTCTTGAGACACCTCTTTTCCGTGTGAGAAACAAAAAAGAAAACATCTACTGTTATTCCGAAGAAGAAAGGGATGCGGCTCAGGCAAAACTTGGTAAGGGTGCAGAAACTTCCCGCTTTAAAGGTCTTGGAGAAATAAGCCCGGATGAGTTTAAGGAATTTATTGAACCTGAAACCATTCACCTTACTCCGGTAGAAATCAGTCAGCTTAAACTTGTTCCGGAACTGCTCTCTTTCTATATGGGAAAGAATACCCCGGAAAGACGTCAGTTTATTGAAAAGCATCTTCTTTCCAATGCGGATATTGATGCATAGTTTTTTGATGGAAAGGAAAGTTTATGGCATACGTTAAGAATTTATTTGATAAGAATTTTATAGAATACGCAAGTTATGTTATCCGTGACAGGGCAATTCCTGATCTGGAAGACGGACTTAAACCCGTGCAGAGAAGAATTCTTCATACTCTCTTTGAGATGGATGACGGACGTTTCCAGAAGGTTGCTACTGTTGTGGGACGTACCATGAAGTATCACCCTCACGGAGATGCTTCCATTAACGGAGCTCTTGTTGTTCTTGCAAACAAGGGCCTTTACATGGTGGAGCAGGAGAAAAAAGATAAAAAGACTGGAAAGAAAATAAGCGTTAAA
>JAEEKM010000272.1 GCA_016282455.1 Treponema sp.
AACACTCTTACCTTCTGCGCCAATACTTTTTCCTTCAAACACAGAACCGTCTGCCAAAATAAGAAATGCTTTTTTCATAAACATGCCTTCAAGAATTCTACAAATAATGGACTTGGTTTATTTGGGCGGCTCTTAAACTCAGGATGGAACTGAACGCCCACATGGAATTGACCCGCAACTTCTACTGCTTCTACAAGACTTCCGTCTGGAGAAGTTCCGCTTATTATAAGACCAGACTCTGTCATTTTTTCACGGTAGTCATTGTTAAACTCATATCTGTGCCTGTGTCGTTCGTGAATGAGATCACTTGCATAGGCTTTTTCAAGAAGACTTCCGCCTTTTACTTTACATGGGTAAGTTCCAAGACGCATGGTGCCACCCATAATAACTCCTTCCTGATTTTTCATAAGGTCTATTACAGGGTGACTGCAGGTCTCATCAAACTCACGGCTGTTAGCATCCTTAAAGCCAAGGACACTCCGGGCAAATTCAATGACTGCAATCTGCATTCCAAGACAAATGCCAAAGTATGGCACTTTATGTTCCCTTGCATAACGGCAGGAAGAAATCATTCCCTCAATTCCTCGCTGACCGAATCCTCCCGGAAGAATAATTCCTGAGCAGTCAGAAAATATTTCCTCTGCACTTTCGTCGGTTACGCTGTCGGAATCTACCCATTTTATTTTTATATTTTTTCCAACCAAAAAACTTGCATGGTTTAAACTTTCCACAATGCTTAAGTAAGAGTCGTGAAGCTTTACGTATTTTCCAACAAGGGCAACCTGCACTTCTCCCTGGCGGTTGTGAATGGTCTCTACCATTTTTGACCAGGCGGCAAGGGCTTCATAGTCAGTGGCTTTTTCAATTCCCAAATCGCGGCAGACAACATCATCCATGTTCTGGGCGTGAAGCATGAGCGGCACTTCGTAAAGGCTTTTACAGGTTGTGTTGTTAATTACGCAGTCGGGAGAAACATTGCAGAAGAGCGAAATCTTTTTTCTTATTTCATCAGGAATTTCTTTGTCGCAGCGGGCAACAATTATATCCGGATGAATACCCACAGACATGAGTTCTTTTACCGAGTGCTGGGTGGGTTTGCTTTTAAACTCATCGCTTCCAGAAATATAGGGAACAAGACACACGTGAATGAAAAGACAGTTTCTTCTTCCCACTTCAAGAGCAAGCTGTCTTATGGCTTCAAGGAAGGGCTGGCTTTCTATGTCACCAATTGTTCCGCCTATTTCTACAATTCCAACATCTGCGTCCTGTGCATTTTTAAGAATAAAATCTTTTATTTCATTTGTTACGTGAGGAATAATCTGTACCGTCTGGCCCAGGTAATCTCCGTTGCGTTCTTTGGAAAGAACATTCCAGTAAACTCTGCCGCTTGTGAGGTTTGAATATTTACCTAAGTTTTCGTCAATAAAACGTTCGTAGTGGCCAAGGTCCAGATCTGTTTCTGCTCCGTCGTCCGTAACAAAAACTTCTCCGTGCTGGAAAGGGCTCATTGTGCCCGGGTCAATATTCATGTATGGGTCCAGCTTCTGGCTTGTAACTTTTAAGCCGCGGCATTTTAAAAGACGTCCAAGTGAAGCGGCAGTAATACCTTTACCTAAACCTGAAACAACTCCGCCTGTTACAAAAATAAATTTACACATTTTTTTTCCTCTTTTTATTTTGTAGGGGCAAGTCTTCCCCTCGCGCCCACTTCGTTGGTCGCTACCCCTTCTCCTAAGGGGCCTTCGTCCCCACATTACCGGTCATTTCGAGAGCCTCAATGACCGTATTTAATAAGAATCATTGTGCACTCGTCGCACGCAAGCGTGCTTAACGAGATTGCTTCGCAATCTCGCAGTTCTAATATGCACAATCATGTACTCCCTGAACTGCACGCCCAGATGGCTCATCCATATTTTTCCAGGCGGCGTCCCACTCCAGGGCTTTGGCGGTGGAACAGGCTACTCCGGCTTCGTGAGGGACAACCCTGGCGGCACTGTCACTCGGGAAGAGACGGCTGTATATTTCGCGGTAGTAGTATTCTTCCTTTGTCTTTGGCGGGTTCACGGGGAAGCGGTTTTCACGGCGGGCAAATTCTGCATCGCTCACTTTTTCTTCCGTCATGCGTTTTAAAGTATCTATCCAGCTGTAACCAACTCCGTCAGAGAACTGTTCTTTCTGCCTCCAGCAGATGTTTTCCGGCAGCAGGTCTTCAAAGGCTTTGCGGAGAATCCATTTTTCCATGCGCTGTTTTCCGTCACTGAGTTTTATGTTCATTTTGTCACCGGGGTTAAGATTCATTGCAATATCAATAAAGTCTTTGTCAAGGAAAGGAACCCTTCCTTCCACTCCCCATGCCATAAGGCTTTTGTTTGCACGCAGGCAGTCGTACAAATGCAGCTTACTCATTTTTCTCACAAGTTCTTCATGAAACTCTTTTGCATCCGGTGCTTTATGAAAATACAGGTAGCCTCCAAAAAGCTCATCACTTCCTTCTCCGGAAAGTACCATTTTTATTCCCATAGATTTTATAACTCTTGCAAGAAGATACATTGGTGTACTGGCCCGCACTGTTGTAATGTCATAAGTTTCTATGTGGTAGATTACGTCGGGCAGGGCATCCAGTGCTTCCTGAATTGTAAAGTGAACTTCGTGGTGAACGGTTCCTATGTAATCTGCGGCTTTTTGTGCGGCAATTAAATCAGGCGAACCTTCAAGACCTACGG
>JAEEKM010000273.1 GCA_016282455.1 Treponema sp.
ATTAGAGGAGTTGTTTATGAAAAAAAGCGTAACTAACATTTTTGCAATGGCTGGAGCCCTTACTGCTCTAGTTCTGGTAACAGGCTGTGTAACCCCATCAACCCGCAACATTTCAATGAATGAAATCAATTCTGAGAAGATGGTTGTAAACACATATTTTGACCGCGACGACTTTGTTATTCTTGGAACTGTTACCGGTGAGTCTGATTATGTTGTAGTTCCTGCAAATTCTCTTGGCGCAACAGAGTTCGTTGGCGACAGTGGAAAATACGGAATGATTTATGAAAGAAGCGGTGCAAACCTGGGAGATAAAACTTTCATCGGAACTGGCCGCCGCATTAAGGGCCGTGATGCAAGCGAAGCCGTTTATCGTGCAAAACTCAATGCAAACTACGTGCTTATTGAAAATGCAGATAAAATCGGTGCAGATGCAATTTTTGATCCCGTTTACACAGTAGAGATGAAAGCAATCGATTCTACAGAAACTGCAATCGGTTCTTTTACAGGCGGAACAATTTCTGCAAAAGTTACTGTCCGTGCAAAGGCCATTCAGTTTAAAAAACAGTAAGCGGGGCAAAGCATGAAGTGTAAAGAAAAACTTTTTATCACCCTGCTTGTATTCCTGCTTTCCCTGACATCTGTGTATGCAGGCGGAATAGAATTGGGATCCTACCTGGGTGAGTCTAACGGAGTGGAATTAGGCTTCACTTTTGGAAAGAACAATCACTGGGTTACAGGTGCAATGCTTGGAAGCCATAGTGTTTTACAAACCATTGAGACTTCTTCTTCCAGTTCAGGTTCATATGGCTCAGGTTCATCCTCTGGTTCTTACCCACAGAAAAAAACTACAATATCAGGTGGTGCAGGATTATATTTTGGACGTACGTTTCCCATTTTATTTCTTAAGCCGGGTCCTCTTGAATTTGGAGTAGAGCCTGCACTTAAACTTTTTGCTACCTGGAATTCCTATACCTACTATAGTTCAAGCTCTTCATCCTCTGGAATTCCCGAAGCGCGTCATACCAGTGCTCCTGATATCGGTCTTGCCTTTAATCTTAATCTGCTTGGAAGAATCGGTAAGTTTGATTTAACAATGGGCTATAAGGGTGAGATTCACTTTATGGAGGGAATTGCCTCCTTTAACGAATCCATTTACAAGAGTGCATTCAACTTTGCCTTCAGGTATCACTTTACAGCAGGAAGAGGTTCTGCTTCTGCTTCCCTCAGGAATGTTGGTGTCTATGACGAAGTTCGCATTCTCCCCATTCCAGGAACAAACATTCCCTCTTACCAGAGAATAGCAGAGTAATACTCCTGCCACCCCGAACCCTGGTTAAATTGAAAGGTGAACAAATGTTAAATAAGTTAAACATTTGTTCACCGGGGTGTCATTCCAAACACTTTGAGTCAGCTGTCAGCCCTGAAAATTTTATTTTTCATTTTCATAAAAAAATGCTTGTAACATTCCGTATTTTTGAGTATTTTTAAATTAAGGAGTAACATACATTTTTATGGAAGACTACTATTCCCTGCTGGGCGTTTCAAAAAATGCCACTCAGGATGATATAAAAAAAGCATACCGCAACCAGGCTTTCAAATACCACCCCGACCGCAACCAGGGGGACAAATCTGCCGAAGAGATGTTTAAAAAAATCAGCGAGGCCTATTCGGTTCTTGGTGACGAAAGTAAACGCAGGCAGTATGATATGTATGGTTCTTCATCCCAGTCTTCCCAGTCCTCCTATCAGTCACAGCAGAGTTATGCAAACGGAACTTACGGCTACACCCCCTTTGACCAGGGCTATGCACCAAACCAGGATGATCCTTTCTGGGAGTTCTTTAACGAGGGCGGTTATTCAAGTCAGTCTCAGAGACGCAGGCAGAATGAGAACAGGCGCTATGAATACACTTACACAAGCCGCAATACGGAACGTCCGACAAGAAGCCAGGCATGGGCCGGTGTGTTCAGCGGACTTGGTCAGTTTGTACTCTCACTTTTGGGAATGGGAATTTTCGGAAGTTTTATTCCACTGGTAGGACTTTTATGCCTTGTGACTGGTATAAAAGGTCTCCTTACTGCTATACGTTCTTTTGGAAACCTAATCAGCCGCAAGACAAAATAGTAATTACAAAAATCGAATTAGCGTTCGCGGAAAATAATGCGTCCCCTGTTCAGGTCATAGGGAGAAAGTTCCACTTTAACGCTGTCACCAGGAACGATGCGAATGTAATGTTTGCGCATCTTACCGCTTAAGTGTGCGAGAATCTCATGATCGTTCTTGAGAGCCACGCGGAACATTGTGTTTGGGAGTGCTTCTTTTACAATGCCCTCTACTTCGATTGCTTCGTCTTTGTTAGCCACGATTCCTCCAAAAAAAACATTTGCCTTTTTTTATTTTTGTGCGTATACTAGTATGTACAAAATCGATACGATTGTCAATAAAGAAACCCTTAAGGAGTAAAAGATGAAACAAGATTTTCAAGATAAGCAGAAAAAGAAGCTGATTGCCCAGCGCAATGAGATTCTTGAAACCCTGGCTGGAAAGAATGAACAGCTTCGTTCACTTGTTCAGGGAATCGATTCCGGCGACGATGTGGATATTGCTTCCGACACCATTGACAGAACCCTGCTTAATTCTCTTGGTGAAGCAGATGCTGCCCGCCTTTCCATGATTGAACGTGCCTTAGAGCGCATTGAACGTGGTACTTACGGTAACTGCCTTATGTGCGGAAAACCCATCCCCGAAGCCCGTCTTGAGGCAATTCCATACGCAGCCCTTTGTGTTGAGTGTCAGGAAAAAGAAGAGAGAAGAAACCGCTAGTATTTGGGACAGTCCAAGAACTAAATATTCTGCATTTTAAGGGAGCCGGCATCAAGGAAGGTTAATTCTTTGTAGCCGGCTTTTTTTGCAAGTACTTTTGCTTCTTCAAAAGCAAAGTCTAAGTGCTGGCACTGATGTGCATCTGAGTTTATGGTAAGAGGAACATTTAGTGCATGCAGCTTTTCAAGAAAATACAGACTGGGGTAGGGGGATTTTAAATAACCCCTTGCCATGCCTCCAGTGTTTATTTCCACGCAGACACCGCTTTTAGAAATATCAAGTGCAAGTGCATCCACTTCTTTTTTATACCAGTCATCTTCTTCGTTAAAAAGCATTTCGCTTCTGTTCTGTTTTCTGATTAAGTCAGGATGAGCAAGAAAAGTAAAGTTTCCTTTTTTTAACATTTCTCTTTCTGAGGCAAAGTAAGTGCAGACTGTTTCCTTTACACTGCCTGAAAAATATTTTTCAATTCCTTCTTTTACTTCTTCGCAGTTTCCGTCTGCTTCAATAAAGCCGTCTTTTCCCATTACATAATGAACGGCCCCAATCAGATAGTCCGGCTTAAATGCCTTGTAGCGGTTAAGGTCTGGAAGACAAATGCCGGGAAGATAATCTGCCTCAAAGCCAAGAAGTATCTGTAGCTGTGAAGAAAACTCTTCTTTAAGACTTCTTATTTCATTACAGTAAGCCTGATGTTCTCTCGGTGCAATGTGCCAGGACTCTGCAAAAGGATACATGGAATGGGAACTAAAGCCCAGAATGTCAAAGCCCTTGTCTATTGCGGCAAGAGTCATTTCTCTTGCAGTGTTTTTTCCATCACAAAATGTTGTGTGGGTATGGTAGTTGCTTTTCATATTTTTTCCTTAAAGCATTGTTTCCCAAATTTCTGTAAGTTTCTGGAAATGAACAAAGTCTATAAAAAAACTTACCCTGTGTGCTTCCGTTAAAGATTTGTTTTTCTCGCGGGCTGCATCTTCCATAAGTTTTGCCTGTTCAAAAAGACCTGTCGCACTGATTGCAGAACTGCTTCCCATGAGCAGATGTGAGAGTCTTTCAAGAAGTTCAAAATCACAGTCGCTCTTAGAAAGTTCTTCCTGTAAAGTGACTAAATGTTTTTCTGTCTGAACAAGATAATCTTTTACAAGAGTAAGGGCAAGTTTTTTGTCGTTGCCGGTCGTGTCAAGGAAGTCTTCTATGTTCCAGAGGGAGTTTGCTTCGTTTGTAATTCTTTTCCATGACAAGAGTTTTTCTACATCCGGTGAAAGAAGAATGTTCTCCCATTTTTTCAAAAGCCTGTTTACATCATCTCTTTTAAAAGGTTTTGGAAGAATGTCATTTATTCCGATTTCCATGTAGGCATCGTAGTCTGCTTTGTCTGTGTTTGCGGTACAGGCAATAATTATTCCGTTGTAGTTTTTGCTTCTTAGTTCAGCCGTTGCATCAATACCGTTTTTTACCGGCATCTGAATGTCCATGAAAATAATGTTTATGTTTTTTTCTGCAAGGGCAGCACTTACTGCTTCCTCTCCGTTTTCTGCAAGATGAACAATTGCTCC
>JAEEKM010000274.1 GCA_016282455.1 Treponema sp.
AAGACCTTTAGTGTCGGTGGCAAAGTCTGAGTGGAAGTTTCCTTTTCCAATAGTAGTCTTTGTGTTAAGCACGGTTTTTGCAGGCAGGGTAAGGTTGATTGTGCCGTTAGAAGTTTCAAGGGAAGACTCCTTTGCAAACTCCTTGTTTAAGGCAAGAGAAGCAGTTCCCTTTTCACATTTAACGGAGAAAGTGCGCACTTCGGAAGGACCGATTTCAAGGTTTCCTTTTTTTACTTCTACTTCAAGTTCTTTTGTTGTAACTCCTGTAATGTTTACACTACCGTCACCTGCTTCAAGGGAGAATTCTTTTGAGGCCTTTACATAATCTGCACTGATTGTACCGCTTACGGTTTCCACTTCCACTTTGTCGATTGGAAGATTTACAAAGGTAATGTTACCGCTACCTGTAGAAATATCCAGTTCTGAAACTTTCATTTTTGCAGGAAGGGTAATGGTAACCTGGCAGTCCCTGTTCTGATATTTGATTTTCTTTTCAGGCTGGGAGATTTTTAAAGTCTTACCATCTAAAGCCACAAGAGGATTTTTGTCCTGGTAGTTTGATTTAACCGTTACATTAAGTGCCTCTTCAGAAGAAGAAAGAACTGTCACTGCTTCGGCATAAAGTTTTACTTCAATCTTTTTTACTCCGTTAGCAGGAAAGTTCTGGTTCAAAACGGTATCGGTTGTGGAAAGGCTGCCGTCTTCATCAGCAAAAACAGGCATAAGGGTAAAGGCAAATAAGAAAGACAAAGCCAGAGAGAGAATTTTTTTCATCACATCAGCTCCTTTAAATAGTTTTTAAAAGTATAACACGTCTTTTTTTTATATGCAAATTTTTATCGGGGAAGTGGCACTTCACTCTCGTGGTAGATTTGCTTAACTGAATGTCATTAATACGCGTTAATCTAAATGCAAAAACATGCATTACATAGAAAACTGTCACTCCACTCCCGTGTCATCTGTCATGGGGCCTGGCACGGTTGCAGGCGACTTCTTGTCGGACAGATTGTTATGGACCCACAATCTGGTTATTATTTCTGTTGAATACTGCGGCTGCAAATTGCCACCCATGCCAGCTGCCACTCCGTTGCGTGCCAATTTTTCTTCACAATGATTGTATTTACAAGCAATTATCAGTACTGACATATTATGTTGAAAATTAATACACATAAACAGTTATGAAAAAAACAATTAAATGTACGCTGTAATGGAGCCGGGGTTCCACTGCGAAAAAAATTCTGCACAAGCGAGCAAAAGCGAGCGCGGAAGCCTTTTTTCGCAGTGGGTTCCCGGCGGGAATGGAAGCGTACATTTTAATTTAGATTTGCATTTACTAGGATTTTATTAGAATAATACTTATAATCGACAGTTTCGCTTAACAGAATTGACATTGCATACAATTCATGCGAAAATAAGAAAGTTATATATTAAGGATACATAGATGGCAAAAGTTTTTCCTCCAAACCCTTTTACGGTAAAATTTCAGGGAAGAGTTTTTCTTGGCGCAGGTGCTGCCTGGTTCACTCAGTCTGCATCTTCCATTGAGTTTAATGCAGTTGCAAAAGCCCTTGCAGTAACCCTTATCGGGGATGAAACAGCAAGAGTTCCGCATAAAGATGGAGACCCGGAAGTAAGGGCCCGCTATGCCATATATGTAGACGGAAAACTTTTTCAAGACGGAATAATGGATGCTCCCGAAAAAAACGTTATCCTCTTTAACTCTCAGGGGGTAAGGGAAGCAAAAGTAAAGATTGTAAAACTTTCAGAAGCCCGCTATTCAAACTTTGGTCTTAAGGGAATCATTACTGATGCAGCCGCTTTTGTTACACCGGAAACACAAAGGGATTTAAAACTTGAGTTTATTGGAGACAGCATTACCTGTGGCTACGGAATTGATGCAAAGGCAGATGGCACTGAGTTTTCTACCGCTACGGAAGATGCAACAAAAACTTACGCCTATCACACTGCAGAAGAATTAAATGCGGACTTAAGTGTGTTTGCATACTCCGGCTATGGTGTGCTTTCCGGTTCTTCAGATGACGGTTCTTTGGTTTCTGAAAAGACAATTCCACCCTATTATGAAACTGTTGCGTATTGTGAGAACTCAAAAGTGACACAGGGTAAACAGTGGAACTTCCAGTTCTTTCATCCTGGAGTTGTTGTTATCAATCTTGGAACAAATGATTCTTACTACACTCAGAATTTTGTTGACCGTAAGGAAGACTTCTCTGCAGCCTACGCAACTTTTATCAAGCAGGTAAGGGAAAAAAATCCCAACGCCTATATTATCTGTACACTTGGAATGATGGAAGATGGTGAAAGTCTTTGTGAGTCTGTGGAAAAGGCAGTGAACAATTATATTACTGCTACAAAAGACCATCGTGTTTCTTATTTCCACATGGAGCCGATTACAGAAAAAGAAGGTTTTGCACTTTTTCAGCACCCGACAGAAAAAACAAACCTCCGCTGTGCACAGGCACTTACCGCTTACATAAAGAAAGTTGTTCTAAAAATCAAGGACTAAAATGAAGGCAGTAAACGATTCAGAACTTGTAGAAAAAGCACTCCAGATGCTTCCTTTTTCATACGCTCCCTATTCAGGATTTTTTGTGGGAGCCGCGCTTCTTTGTGCAGACGGAAGCGTTTACACAGGCTGTAACATAGAAAATGCTTCCTTCGGACCGTCTAACTGCGCGGAAAGAACTGCATTTTTTAAAGCAATCAGTGAAGGAAAAAAAGATTTTATTTCCATTGCAATTGTGGGCGGACCCAAAGGACTTACGGAAAAATACTGCCCCCCCTGCGGAGTATGCCGTCAGGTCATGAGAGAGTTTTGCGGGGATAGTTTTCGTGTAATAATGGCAAAGTCAAAAAATGATTTTAAGG
>JAEEKM010000275.1 GCA_016282455.1 Treponema sp.
AACAAAAAATCACCCGCACAGTTAAACAGAATCGGAATTGCAAGAACCTTCCAGAACATCCGTCTCTTTAGTTCCCTGAGTGTAATTGACAACGTAAAGATTGCACTTCATAACAGCAGAACGGTAAATCCTCTGGACGTAGAATTCAGAAGTCCCCGTTTTAGAAAAGATGAAGCCTTCATGGAAGAAAAAGCCCTTCAGCTGCTTTCACTTTTCCACATAGAAAAAAAACGTGACGAACTTGCAAGAAATCTTCCCTACGGAGAACAGCGCAAACTGGAAATATGCCGTGCCCTGGCAAGTAACCCCAAGCTTCTTTTGCTGGACGAACCTGCGGCAGGAATGAACGGACAGGAAACAGAAGAACTTATGAACATGATTTCTTTTATCAGAAAGGAATTTAAACTTACAGTTCTTTTAATTGAACACGACATGAAACTTGTCATGGGAATCTGCGAACGCCTTATGGTTTTAAACTACGGCCGTGTTATTGCAAGCGGAAGTCCTCAGGAAATCCAGAGCAATCCCGAAGTAATAAAAGCATACCTTGGAACAGGTTACGAAGCGGCAGAAGAAAGTGAAGGTGAAGGCGAAGAAAATGAGGGGGACGAAGAATGAGCATGCTTGAAGTAAAAAATCTTACGGTAAACTATGGCTCAATCAAAGCCCTGAGAAACATTTCTTTCAGCGTTGAACAGGGAGAAGTGATTACCCTTATCGGTTCAAACGGTGCAGGAAAAACAACAACCCTTCATTCCATCAGCAACCTCATTAAAAAAGTTGACGGCAGCATTTCTTTCTGCGGAGAAAACATTACCAGCATGAGGGCAGATAAAATTGTGCGTCTGGGACTCATTCAGGTTCCTGAGGGAAGACGGGTTTTTTCCACAATGACTGTTAAAGAAAATCTTGAGATGGGTGCCTACACAAGAAATGATACTGCCCAGATTAAGACTGACCTTGAATGGGTTTATGAACTCTTCCCGCGCATGAAGGAACGCCTAAAACAGCAGGCAGGAACTCTTTCCGGTGGTGAACAGCAGATGCTTGCAATGGGAAGAAGCCTTATGGCAAAACCAAAACTTCTGCTTCTGGATGAACCCAGTATGGGTCTGGCTCCAATTCTTGTTGATGAAATATTTGACATCATCAAAAAGATTTCTGCAGCCGGAACAACAATTCTTCTGGTGGAACAGAATGCATACAAAGCCCTCTCAATTGCAGACAGGGCATACATTCTTGAAACAGGAACAATCACAAAGAGCGGAGCTGCTGCCGAACTTATAAAAGACAGCGCAGTAAAAGCCGCATACCTTGGTGCATAGGAGGACAAATATGCTTGTAAAGGACGTAATGACTTCAAATCCAGTGACAGTACAGATGACAACTTCTGTAAATGACCTTCAGTCGCTGATGAAAAAACATGACATAGACACAGTTCCCGTTACGGATAAACAGGGAGCACTTGTTGGTCTTATTACCAAAGCGGATTTAAGAAAAGCAACTCCAAGTGATGCAACTTCACTGGACATGTTTGAGTTAAGCTATCTTTTGAGCAAACTCACTGTGGAAAAGGTGATGATAAAAAGTGTAAAGACCACCACAGAAAATACTGCCGTAGAAGAAGCAGCCCGTCTTCTGGAAGACTACAACATCAGTTGTCTGCCGGTAGTAAAAAACGGTCTCGTAATTGGAATTGTAACTAAAAATGATTTGTTCAGAAGTTTTATTGACATGTTCGGAACCCGTCACGCAGGTGTAAGGGCAACCTTTACTGTGGAAGATAAACCCGGTGTACTCAATACTTTTACAGAAAAACTTGCAGAACTTAAAGGTAACATTGTAAGCCTTGTAACCGCTGATGTTTCAGAAACAGGCAGACGCAGGGTAACAATTCGTGTAACGGATGTGAACCTGAATCAGATGGAAGACCTCATAAAAGAATGCTCAGGTATTCTTGAAGACATCCGCAACGTGTAAGGGTAAAACAGGAGACAGATGATGAACGACAAATTGATTTCTGACTACATGGATTTTCTGTCAAACGGAAAAACTGAACGTGAGTGCTACACACAGATTGTAAGTCTTGCAAAGAAAAACGGATTTAAAGACATTGCTGAATGCCAGACACTTAAAGCAGGCGACAAAGTCTATGTTGGAAAATGGAATAAAGCAGTCGCTCTTTTTGTAATCGGAGAGGAGGGCATTGAAAAGGGTATGAACATTCTCGGTGCCCACATTGATTCTCCCCGCCTCGACGTAAAGCAGAAACCCATTTATGAAAATGATTTTCTTGTTTACATGAACACTCACTACTACGGTGGCATAAAAAAGTATCAGTGGGTAACAATGCCGCTTGCCCTTCACGGAGTTGTATGCAAAAAAGACGGCACTGTGGTGAATGTGTGTGTGGGAGAAAAAGCAGATGACCCTGTCTTTGTAATTGCAGACATCCTGCCCCACCTTGCACAGAAGCAGATGAAAGAAACTGCCAGCGAGTTCATTCCCGGAGAAAGTCTTGACCTTATTCTGGGAAGTGAAATTCCTCCCCGCAAAGAAGACGAGTCTAAAAACGACAAAGACGAAAAGAAAGAAGAAAAAGATAAGGCAAAGAAAAATATTCTTAAGCTTTTAAAAGAATGCTACGGAATTGAAGAAGAAGACTTTGGTTCTGCAGAGCTCGAAGTTGTTCCTGCCGGCGCCCCCCGTTTTCTTGGTTTTGACAAATCACTTATTCTTGCATACGGACAGGATGACCGTTCCTGTGCCTTTACCTCAGCTGCCGCAATTATGGAAATGTCTTCTGTAAAAAGAACTGCCTGCTGCCTTTGTGTAGACAAGGAAGAGATTGGTTCTGTGGGTGCTACAGGCATGGCAAGTCACTTCTTTGAAAATGCTGTTGCAGAAGTTGTTGCCCGTCTGGGAACTTATTCTGAACTTACCCTCCGCCGCTGCCTTAACAATTCCAACATGCTCTCAAGTGATGTGAATGCAGCCTTTGACCCTCAGCACGCAGATTTGTTTGACAGGGAAAACGCCAGCTTCCTTAACGGAGGAATCGTCTTTAACAAGTACACAGGTTCACGCGGTAAGTACGATGCAAGTGATGCAAGTCCTGAGTTCATTGCAAAACTCCGCGCCCTTCTTGACCAGGCAAAGGTTACTTACCAGATGGCAGAACTTGGAAAAGTAGATCAGGGTGGTGGCGGAACAATCGCATACCTTGCCGCAAAGTACGGTATGTATGTTCTTGATGCAGGAGTGCCGGTTCTTTCCATGCATGCTCCCTGGGAAGTTACTGCAAAAGAAGATCTGGTTCAGGCTTTTAACGCTTACAAAGCATTCCTTACAATACAGTAAATGAAAAAAACATATACTCTCAAAGACAAACAGCTCACTTTTTCTCTTGCACAAAAAGATATTCCTGCCGGAGAAGAAGTATCTGCTGTTTTTGTAAAAGGCAGTTTTACCCAGTGGAAGGAAGACCCTCATTATTATTTTACAAAAGAAAATAATTCTTCCTGGACCCTTACCCTTCCTCTTACAGACTTTTCTGTTCCAGGTAACTCTGGTTTTCCTGAATACAAGTTTGTGTTAAAAACTCCTGACGGCTTAAAGGAAATGGAGTGTGACACAGATAAATCCAGAAGCCTCTACGGAAACGATGTACTTGTTCTTAATGAAGACCAGGAATGGTACATGGAAACCGTAAACGATCTGTTTGGAAAAATCCGCCCCCTTTGCAAATGGAATCTTGAGAGTAAGGATGATTTAGATAAACTTGCAAACGTTCGTCTTGTAACGGGAACAGAAGCTCTTTACCGTGGTTATCATCCCTATAAAAAATCACGACCCAATCTGGACACGGAAAATGTTCGCATAAAGCGGGTAAATGATTTTCTTGAAGAACACAAAGTCGCTTCAATCATTACTCTGTGCGGAGATGAAAAACCGGACCCCTCTCTGGGAGAAGAAATCTCTCCTTATGTAGCAGAGATTCAGAAAAAAGGTAATCAGTTATTTATTGATACTTCCTACGAAGCAGTTTATTTTTCTTCTGACGGAGAAGAATATGCCAGGGTTTTAAAAGAAATCATTGCATTTATAAAAACCCATCCTGCTCCTTTTTACATTCACTGCCGTCTTGGTTCAGACAGAACGGGAACAATGTGTGCCGCCCTGGCACTTTTGTGCGGTGCCCCCTGGGAAGAAGTGTCCTGGGATTATGAAAGAACAAGCAATGCGGGAATCATGGAATACAGAAACGAGAGACTTCTTGATTATTCTATTTCTCGTGCAATGGGTAGTGAAGTGGGAATTGGCAGAAATCTGCCGGAAAGATTCTCTCAGGCACTTATCAACCGGGGCATTGTTACCAAGGAAGATATTGAGTGCCTGAAAGAAAAACTTGAGGCTTATTTTTAGAGCTGAATACCAGTTGCAATTTTTTCTTCAAAGCGCTTGAGTTTTTTGTCAGCCAGGGGATTTGCTTCTCCCTTAAGAACTGCACGCAGCGCTTCCATTTCTTCTCCTGTAAAACTCACGGAATCCCTCATGTCGTTTTCAAAAGAAGCAGTTGCCATGGGGCAGACTTTTCTTGTCATTTCAAGAAGTACTTTTGCATACTCACGGATCTCATATTGGGCATGACTGTCAAGGCGGAGTTTGAGGAAATGGAAGAGGTTGTGTAAATCCATCTGCCAGTAGAACTCTGTGTAGAGGGCAAGGGGAAGATTGATTCTTGCAATTTCTCTTGCAAGACCAGATTCAACCATCTCGCTGTAGGTTTTGTAAGAATCTTCCTGTCCCTTTTCAAAATCCCTGCGTACTTTTTCTGCTTCTTCTTTTGGAAGTGGATCAGGGTTACGTCCCTGCTTGTTGTCTTTTGACTGAGTGGAAATGCAGTCGTCAGCGGGAACATAGAATTCATCTTTCATAATGCTGTAACGTCCGCTCACTTCATTCATGCGGCCCATTCTGTGACGAACCCACTGTCGTGCAACAAAAATCGGCATTTTAAGATGGAAGGTAAACACCACCTGTTCAAAGGGAGAAGTGTGCTGGTGGCGAAGAAGGTAGTCAATGAGTGCTCCGTCCTGACTTACACTTTTTGTTCCTTCTCCGTAACTCACTCTTGCTGACTGAACGATTCTCTGGTCAGAACCATAGTAGTCCACAAGGCGGACAAATCCTTTGTCAAGAACGGGAAACTCTTTATCCAGAATTTCTTCTGCTTCGGGTACAATACAATGTGCCATAGTTTTTTCCTTTATAAATTAGTTTTTATTTATTCGCTATCTGTCTGTTCTGTGGCTGACTCATCATCTGCATCACGAATATCTACAACTTCTGCAAGAGGAACTGCTGTCTTCCAGCTGTAGTAAGCGTATCCCGCACCTCCGAGCATGAGCAAAAGTCCCAGAATGCGCACAATCACTTTGCCAAAGTTTGCAGGAAGTATGAAGAGAATGACTGCAAGTGCAATAAATCCAACGGCTTCAAGAAGAAAACTTTTTTTCATGGAAGAATCTTCAGGAAGTTTAATCAGGAGAATGAATTCACCGATTGCGCTTATGATAAGATAAACGGCAAGGGAATAGAGCATGATTTTTAAAACGGTTTCTGCAAAGGCCAGCGGAAGGCTTATTGCAAGAAGACCAATGACTATGCTTGCAAGACCACGGATGAGGGCAGTTTTTTTGAAAAGCAGATCCTCACTCAAAGACCTTACGCTTATGATATCGAAGAGACCAGTGAGTACAGAGCCTGCGCCCAGTACTATCACCACGATTTTTATGCTCTGTTCCGGAGAAATGAGCATGACCAATCCGGCGATGACAACCAACGCCCCGATATAAAAACCTGATTTGTTCATGGAATAGAGTATAGCATATTGAAGGGGGTTTGTCTTTATGTTTTTGTAATGTGTCTATTAAATTGGAGGATTATATGGTATACTGTTTTTATTGAGCGGATGGAGAGCCGGAATGAGTGATATTTTTAATATAAAGGACATGACAGAGGAAGATATAAAACTCCAGTATATCACTCCTGCTTTGACTGCAAAGTGGGATGTCAAAAAAATCACCATGGAAACATCTCCCGTAAATAATTTTACAGACGGAAAAGTTCGCATCAAGGGCAATATTCCAAGTCGTGATAAAGGAAAACGCTGCGATTATGTCCTCTGGTATAACAAAGGAACTCCTTTAGCAATTGTAGAAGCAAAAGACAATAATCATTCATCTTCATTCGGAATGCAGCAGGCAATC
>JAEEKM010000276.1 GCA_016282455.1 Treponema sp.
CCTTCATCAATTTCTTTAAGTTTATTTTCCAGACTCTGGCAAAGGTCATCTGTCCATACAACTTCTTTCATGGGGTAAATTACAAGTTCCCCGACTTTTTCTTTACTGGACTGAATTTCTGCGTCAAAAGTTTTTATCTGGTCAATTGTATCAAATTCAAAAAGAATTCTGTGGGCAAGCTTTTCTCCCGGAAGGAAAATATCAAGCACTTCTCCCCTAAGGGCAAACTCCCCTTTCATGCCAACCCGAGGAACCCTCATGTAGCCCATTTGTGACAGTCTGTTTGAAAGTTCTACGGGGTCAAACTGCATCCCTTTTACAAGGCGCACGGTCTGTTTTCTAAGGTAGGAAGGAGGTGGAACCGGTGTAAGAAGAGAACGCTGGTTTATAATAAAAAATCGTGCCTTTGCATTCTGCGGACGATGTGCTAGTTTTGCAAGAACAGAGGCTCTTTCGCCAAAGACAAGTGAGTTTTTGGATGCAGGCCGGTAAGGAATTGTTCCCCACCAGGGCAAAGTATATACTTCTGCATTTTCGCCTAAAATCATCTGTAAGTCACTCTGAAGTTCTGCTTCTTCTTTGGAAGTGGATGCAACTACAAGATAATCAAGACCTATTGCTGCTTTTCCCTGATACTGACTTTTGTGAATCTGGTTTAAGTGGCACTGTTCTGCAAAAGAATTTATAAAATAGGCTGGCATACTGCCCTTTAAGCCGCTGACGGAAAGTGGTTTTTCCTGGTTTTCAAGAGCGCTGATTTGCCTTATATTATCCCTGAAGGCAGGATATTGATTGAGGAGCTGAACTAGTAAATTTGCAGATAATGTATTTTTCATAAATGCCGATAAATAAATAAGGAGTTCCCAGTGAAACGTACCCTTTTAGCAATTATAGCGATTTTTACTGTTTTTGCCCAGTCTGTAGTAGCACAAAATGTTACAGGACAGAATGCTGATGTGGCTATCAGATTTTATGACAGAACCATGTATTACCCCGGAGACGCAGAAAATAATCCTGTGTACGTGCATGTTACTGTAAGAAATACAGGAAGCGATACTTTACGCTTTAAACTTGCGGATGACAGAATGTTCTCCATTGACTTTACTGCTTTTACGGTAAAAAATGCCCAGCTTGCCGCAACAGAGCGCCTTACCCGCAAAAGAACTACAAATCAGACCGTTTACTTCAGGGAAATCTCCCTTGAACCTGGCGAAGAGTATTCTTTTGTAGAAAACCTTAAAGATTATCTTGTGGTTGATGAACCTTCAATTTATTACATAAAACTTACATTTTACCCCGAACTTTATAGAAATCCAAAAGTAAAATTAAGTTCAAACAGACTTAGTCTTGAAGTGCGTCCTTCGCCAACAGCCGCAGCGGGAACAGTTCTTCCTGTTAAAGCCGAAGTTGCAACCCTTTTGCAGCCTGAAGCAATCAGTCCTGACAAAGTGATTGAACAGACAATTATTGCCCGTCAGAAGAGTCTCTGGGATCAGTACTTCCTTTATATGGATCTTGAAGAAATGCTCAAGCGTGACCCCGGCAGAAGCCGCCGTTACAACAGTGTGGGTGCAGACGAAAGGTCACAGATGTTGAGAAGCTTTAAATCTGACCTCATGCAGCAGAGAATTGACAGTGATATTGTTGCAATTCCCCTTAAGTTTACAATTGACACCACCACCTACTCTCAGACAGAAGGTTCCGTAAAGGTGATTGAATGGTTTAAGAACGAAACCTATCTTGAAAGAAAGATGTACACCTACTTTGTGCGCCAGAGGGATGGAATCTGGCAGATTTACGATTACACAGTAGACAATCTGGGTACAGAGTAAACTATGGCAGAACAAAAGAAAGCAAAATACTTTTGCGAAAGTTGCGGTGCAGAGGTAGCAGCAAAAGCAAAGTTCTGCCCAAAATGCGGAAAGTTTTTTTCCAGTGTCAGATGTCCTAAGTGCGGTAAACTGGGGAACGTGAACGATTTTAAGCATGGCTGCCCCCAGTGCCACTATGCCATGAGCCAGGAAGAACTTTACGGCACTACAGAAGAAAATACCCTTGACGGAAGAAAACATAAACTTTCGTTTAAATCAAAAAGAAGAATAAAAGAAGCCTTTAGGGAACATGAAAGAAAAACCGAAGGCGGAGATGGAGCTCCCCTCTGGCTTTTTGTTTGTGCAATTGCCTTACTACTGGTCGTTACTGCACTGATTTTTTACCGCTGCCAGTGATAGAAAATAATTTTTAATAAAAAAAAACGAACGGTTGTTATAAAACTAACTACCGTTCGTAAATTAAAGTGTATACTTTTTATGCCAGCTTAAAAAGTTCCTTTAACTGTTCTTTCCTTACAAGCATTACAGAACAATGGGCACTACCGATAATTTCACTGTTGTGAAGGCTTACCATATCGTGGTGGTTTGTAAAAGAACTGGAAGTGGTTTTACCTCCGATTAAAATTAAATCTGCCTTCATTTTATCTGCCGCAGCAATAATTTCTGACCACACTGCCCCTTTTAAAAGTTCTGTCTCTATTTTGACCCCTTTGGATTTTGCAAGTTCAACTGCGTATGAAAGGTTTCTGGCACCATCCTGAATGAGGCTTTCTTCCAGGTGACCGCTTTCTTCGCTGATCATAAACTTTGTAAGGGTTAACTGGCGTAGGGAAACTGTATCTACAACGTAAAATACTTTTAACTGGCATTTATACTGTTTTGCCATTATTATTCCATACAGCACTGCCTGAAGTGAAGATTCAGAGCCGTTATAGGCAACAAGTACTTTTTGAAAAAGGTTCTTAATCATTTTGTCTCCTTACGTGCCTTAAGGGATTTTAGAACAAAAACATTGTCCCTTTCCCTTTCTTCAAGAACACTTTCTATGTACTTTACGGTTTCTTTGTCCTGGGGAATTACCACTTTGTCAAGGGCGTTTACCCTGCGCTGGGTTTTCTTAACTTCTCGGGCAAGGCGCCACACAATGGTTCTAATTCCTGCCATCTGGGTTAAAAGACTTAAGAGTTCAAAAAAATCTGCCATCACTTCATCGCTGTCAGGAAAAGTTCCTAAAAATGAAGTAAAAAGTTCCCTTTTGGGAAGCTGTACGTCCAGAGTTGTAAAACTCATGCCTGCAATAACCACAGGGCTTTTTTTCATTCCGAAAGAATAGTCTACGGCATGGGCAATCCGTTCCACCCGGTCTCCACCCACAGTGAGCAGCATGTTTTCCAGGGCCGGATAGGCTTTTTGGATGCACTTATCAAGTTCTCCTTCCAGAACCTTTACTTTTTCTACCATGCGCATGAGTTCCATTACAAGAATCTCCCGCTTCTGGTTCAAAAGGTCATAGCCCTGCTGGCTTACAGAAAGCTGGTCTTTTATGGAGAGAAGGTTTGACTTTGTTGGTGCAACATTAAGCTTTGCCATAACTTAGCCTTCCTGCACTGCGCTTTTGGGAAGATATTTATCAAGGAATTCGTCTTTAATGCGGTAAAGTTCTTCCCTTGGAAGGATGGAAAGCAGTTCCCAACCGATATTAAGGGTGTCTTCAATAGACCTTTCTTCAAATTCTCCCTGGGTAAAGAAACGTTTTTCCATTTCGTTTCCAAACTTGAGGTAAAGTTTGTCCAGGTCTCCCATTTCTTCTTCACCAATAATTGATGCAAGGTTTCTGATGGACTGAACTTTGGAATAGCAGGCAAAGAGCTGGCTTGAAACTGCGGCATGGTCTTCGCGGGTCATTCCGTCTCCAATACCATCTTTCATAAGGCGGCTCAAAGAAGGAAGAATTGCTACCGGAGGATACATTCCTTTCTGGCTTAATTCACGGCCAAGTACAATCTGACCTTCGGTAATGTAACCGGTAAGGTCTGGAATGGGGTGACTTATGTCATCATTGGGCATGGTAAGAATGGGTATCTGGGTAATACTTCCGGTACTACCCTGCACTTTTCCGGCCCGTTCGTAGAGCTCTGCAAGGTTGGAATAAAGATATCCGGGGTAACCTTTTCTTCCCGGCACTTCACCACGGGTTGTGCTTATTTCACGCAGGGCTTCACAGTAGTTTGTCATGTCTGTCATAACCACAAGAACATGCATGTTACATTCAAAAGCAAGGTACTCTGCGGCAGTAAGGGCACAGCGGGGGGTGATGATTCTTTCAATGGAAGGAGAATCGGCAAGGCTCTGGAACATAACTACTTTGCTCAATACACCAGATTCCTCAAAGGTGTTTTTAAAGAACTGAGCTACGTCGTACTTAATGCCCATTCCTGCAAAAACCATTACAAATTCTTCGTCAGAGTTACGAATCTTTGCCTGACGGATAATCTGGGCGGCAAGTCTGTTGTGGGCAAGTCCGTTACCGCTGAAAATAGGAAGTTTTTGTCCGCGGATCAAAGTATTCATGCCGTCAATGGAAGAAATACCTGTCTGGATAAAGTCCCTTGGGTAAACACGGGCATAGGGGTTCATTGGGTTTCCGTTTACATTCACTTTCTTTTCAGAAATAATTTCCGGGAAACCGTCAATGGGTTCACCAAGTCCGTTAAAAATGCGGCCAA
>JAEEKM010000277.1 GCA_016282455.1 Treponema sp.
AACTGCAGCTGGCATGGGTGCCACTTTGTAGCCGCAGTATTAACAATAAATTGCAGCCAGATTGTGGTGCAAAACTAAAATCGCATCAATATTGTTCGCCTACAACCGTGGCAGGCCCCATGCCAGATGCAGTGGGAGTGGAGTGTCAGTTTTCCATAAAACACACTTCTTTATATATACATCTTTTCAAAAAAGTGATATTCTCTTTTTGCATGGAAACAATTCCAAGGAGCATAAGATGAAAAAGATTATCAGCGGTAAAGTCCGTGAAGTTTATGATTTGGAAGACGGACGCATGGTCATTGTCACAACAGACAGAATTTCTGCATTTGACGTGATTCTTCCCACAATGATTACAGACAAGGGAAAAGTTCTGAATGCACTTTCCAACTTCTGGTTCGAATACACAAAAGACATCGTTAAAAACCACATGATTTCTTCTAACCTCAAGGATATGCCTGTAGAATTCCAGAAACCTGAGTTTGAAGGACGCACAATTCTGGTAAAGAAACTCAAGATGATTCCTTACGAAGTGATTGTCCGCGGATATATGTTTGGTTCAATGTACGAAGCCTACAAAAAGGGAGAACCTTTCCTGGGACACAAGTTTGACAAAGAATACCAGCAGGCAGAAAAACTTGACGAACCTATCGTTACCCCAAGTACAAAAGCAGCAGAAGGACACGACATTAACGTTACCCTCCAGTACATGAAAGATGACCTGGGCGAAGAACTGGGAACAAAGATTGAAAAAGCAGCCCTTGCCATTTACAAAAAATGCTACGAGCACGCCGCAAAGAACGGAATCATCATTGCAGATACAAAGTTTGAGTTTGGTCTTGATGAAAACGGAGAACTGGTTCTTGCAGACGAAGTACTTACCCCGGATTCAAGCCGCTTCTGGAACGCTTCAACTTACAAAGTAGGAACAAGCCCCGCGAGTTATGACAAGCAGTTTGTGCGTGACTGGCTTAAGGACAACAACCTTGCAGGTGACCCCAACATCAAGAGCATTCCTGCCGAAGTGGTTGAAAAAACTTCTGCCCTCTACCACGAGTGCGAAAACCGCATCTGTAAATAAACTTTCAGTAAACTTTTACTAACAGAGAGAAGACTTAGTTCTGTACTGCACGGAACTGAGTCTTTTTTTTTCACTTATTAAATCAGACATACGATTACATGAAGCATAAAAAAAGCCCTCCGCAGGAAATATTTTCTCACGGAAGGCTTTATGTTTTAAGAGCGGATTAAATTATGCTTCAACCCAACGCTCAATTGATTTAACCTCAAGGTCATAGGGGTGTTCATTGATAACGAAAGTGAGGTGATCCCCAACGCGGGCATCAAGAAGATTGTTACCAAGTGGTGAAAGGTAAGAAATAATTCCTGCGTCCACATTTGATTCCCATGGTCCAAGGATTGTATAAACATCATCCCTGTTCTCAAGGTTGTTATGCAGTGTAACTGTAGTTCCAAAGGAAACCATTGAAGTATTTGCAGTGTTGATGTCCACTGGAATTGCACGGGCAAGTTCTTCCTTAAGGCGGTTGAACTGGTCGTTAAGGCGATGCTGTTTTTCCTTAGCGGCAATGTACTCGGCATTTTCTTTAAGGTCGCCCTTCTCTTTTGCTTCCTTAACTTCTTCACCAATTTCAACAAGCTGTCTTTTCTCAATGTCTTCAGCAAGGTCTTTCTTAACGGCAAGCATTTTTGCAGTAACCCAAAGTCCCTTTGGAGCCTCAGTCTTAACTTCTTTCTCCTGGAACTTAAAGTCAGGATACTTACCGATGATTCCGTTTCTAAGCTGCTGCTTATACTCAGGCTCAAGGTCACGCACATCATTTACCATGGTGTACATGCGGGTAATTACATCCATTCCGTTATTGAGCATGTAGGTGAGCATTACAGACTTGCTTCCGTCAGAACTGTTTGTTCCGAAGAGCTGGGTTGTTGCAGCCTTAATTGTCTTTTTGTTGTCAACGGTATTTGCGTGATTTTCAATTTCACGGTAACAGACGGAGATGATGTTTACCAGTGTAACAAGCTGTCTTTCTTCATCAATACCGGCCTTCTTGAACCACTCTTCGTTGCGGCATTCCTTAAAGAAGTAAACGCTTGCATCGCGGTAGTTGCGGTAGTCGTTAAAACTATCCTGTACAAGGCGGACAACTTTATCTGTCTTACCGGCAGCAATCAGGTCATCAAGCATCTTCTTGTCAAGAACTGTGGGGAAGAGAGTAATAAACTGATTATCCCAGTCACTGAGGGTGCGCACATACTTTATGAAAAGTTTCTTGAGGCTTACGCGCTTTGAATCCTTAAGTTCAGAATAGAGCTCGCGGGGATTTTCAATTTCGCTGTAAAGCTGTTCAAAATTAAACTTGAGCGGTGCAACGTAGTTTGAAAGTTTTTCCTGAACCACAAGGTATGCACCAACAACTTCTTTGTCCACATTGTTAATGCTCTTAAGGTAACTTTCAAAGTAGTGGCACATGTCGGAGAACTGCTCAGTGCTTGCTTCGTCATCAGCAATTTCAAGATACTGATAAAGAATGTCTACACGGGGGAAGAACTGTTTTTCTGCCTTGAACTCGTTAATCAGGCGCTCTGTCATTGTCATTTCATGTTCACGAACCATGTAGGAGTTTCTGTCATCAGGGCAAACATCAAAACGTGAATCTGTGCGGAGAATGGTCTGTGCCTTCTGGTGCCAGCTTGTCCATTCGCCTGCAGTAAGAATAGAAGGAACAAGTTCGGCCTTAATTCTCTTTTCATCACAGCGGTTGTCAAAACTCTTAATGATTGTGGTAAGGGTGCGGTGAACTGCCTGTGTCTTGTCTTCACCTGCGTCTCCCTTTACAAACTTAACGAGGTCTTCCTTGCGCTTAGTTGCCTTGTAAACCCAGATGTGATCCTTTGGAAGAGGAAGAAGTGCATTAACAGCCATTTCAAGAGACATATCATGCTTACCGTTTTTCTTTCCAAAGTTAATGGTAATCATCTTTGTCTTGTCTTCAACCTTGCTGATTCTACCGACACCCCATGAACGGTGGAACACATAGTTTCCTTCGTTAAAGGCAATGTGCTTTTCAAAATCACTGATTGCGGCAAAAACGTTACGGGTATTTCTTTCGATATTTGAACTCTGGATACAGGACTCAAGGTGAGCCTGATCTGCATAGCGCTGGCGGTAGCAGGCAACAAGTTCTTTTCTTGCAGACTCATCCCCGTTATCATACTCAAGAACTTTTTTGAGGATGGAAATTGCAACGTCCCAGTTCTCTACTTCGCGGTAATGCTTGCAGAGAGTTTTGAGACATTCAGATGCTTTTTTCTCGCTGATTTCTTTTGCAATTGAACGCTGAGTGGTAAGAAGGAAATCCAGATCCTTGTCGTTCTTTCCCATAAAATAGAGAACAAGCTTGTTCCAGATTTCTGTTGTAGAAGATTCGTTCTTCTGTGAAATAAAACGCTGAAGGGCACGCTTGTAGAATTTGATAGCGGCTTCGGGGTTCTGCTGTTCTTCGTAGTGAGCGGCAAGTTCCTTTGCAAGTTCTGCTTCTGAAAGGTCTATGCGAACGATGCGCTCGTAGTACTCCCACTTTCTTTCGTCATTGTTGGACTTATAGTAGTCGGCCAGTTTACGGAGGGCAAATTTGTTGTCTTTGTTTGATTCGTCCTCAAGGATTGACTTACACAAATCTTCTGTAAGGGATTCCTTGTGATTGCGCTCAAAAATATCTGTAAGGAGCTCAAGGGAATTGTTGTTAAGTTCCCTGTCCTTAAGTGCAATCATACCGGAAAGATAAAGGGCCACAAGACTGTCCTTTGTGTGGCTGCAGATTTCCTTCACTTCGGAGGCAACGCCTTCTTGATACACCTTGTCCAGAGTAACCTTAAGGTCATCCAGGTTCTTTTTGGTGAAATTGTTGATTCCCGTGCGGGTCCAGGTTTCTTCCTTCAACATCTCTTTGACGGAATTAACAAGCTCTTCAGACATACGTTTCTCCTAAAATCCGAAAAATCTTTTCTGTATTCTATAACGCTACTTTACGTAACGCTGGTAAATATCTTTATCAAGCACCTTAATTTTAAGAAGCACTTCATTTATCTTTGACACACTGCTTTTTGAAAGCACGTAGTAGTCAATGAGCCAGAAGTAAAGGTTCAAAAGACGGGGCACTATTACAGAAGAATCTGCATGAACGGGATCCTTATACTCCGTTTCCTTTGCAAAAATTTCCTGTTTGAGGCGGAAAACTTCCTGACTTCTTAACTCCCGTTTTACATTCAGTACATCCATGAGTACACCGTATACGGGAATCC
>JAEEKM010000278.1 GCA_016282455.1 Treponema sp.
TCCAGCGGTCAGAGAGGGAATCTTTGTTTGACACAAGAGCAACCGCCGTTCCAAAAGTAATGAGGATTACCAGTGCTATTGCAATGAGAAGTAATATTTTTGTAAAAGAGTTTGACTCTGAGTCTGCCATGTTTTTCAGTTTATCCGAAAGGGGGTCAGAAGGGCAAGTGTTCTTGTGGTGGCATTTCCATTTTCATCAATCGTTCCGGGAATTCGGGCAGTGATGTGTATGCCGTCTTCAAGCCATTCTTCTTTTTCAAGAGTACCGTTTTTACGCACGGTTTCAACAAGAGCCATATCCTTCATGGGAATGATGTAAGAGGCTTCCTGTCCCAAAAGAATTTCTGTCATCTGGGAAAGAAGGGTGTCAAAGCCGCTTTCTGTTTTTGCACTGACTTTTATGGCAGAGGGAAAGTGAGACTCCAGTTCTGCAAGACGCAGCTGGTCTTTTTCAATACAGTCAATTTTATTCAGCACAACAAGACTCTGAATTTTTTCTGCACCTATTTCTTCCAGAACTTTGCGCACCTGTTCGTACTGGGTAATGCAGTTTTCATCACTTGAATCAACTACAATAAGCAGAAGGTCTGCAAGAGATGCTTCTTCCAGAGTGGAACGGAAAGAATCAATGAGTGTGTGGGGAAGGTTTGAAATAAAACCTACAGTGTCTGTAAGTAGAACCGTGCTTGCTTCCGAAAGGGAAAGTTTTCTTGTGGTAGGGTCAAGCGTGGCAAAGAGTTTGTTTTCTACAAAAACATCGGCGCCTGTAAGTGCATTTAAAAGACTGCTTTTTCCTGCGTTAGTGTAACCCACAAGTGCACAGGCTGCAACGGCATTGCGTTCCCTCTGCTTTCTCTGAGTGTCACGGTTTGTTTTTACCACTTCAAGTTCTTTTTTAATTCTTAAAATTTTTTCTTCCACCTGGCGCCTGTCAAGTTCAAGCTGGGTTTCGCCGGAACCTTTTGCTCCGTAAGAGCCGCCCCTCTGTCTTGCCAGATCCCCATACATGTGGCTGCGTCTCGGCAGTGAATATTCCAGCTGGGCAAGTCCCACCAGAAAACAAGCTTCCCTGGTCTTTGCCCTCTGTGCAAAAATGCGGAGAATAACTTCGTTTCTGTCAAAAACATTTATGCCGGTAAGTTTTTCCCAGTTGCGCTGCTTGGTGGGGTCAATTTCAAAATCAAAAATAATGCAGTCTGCAAAAAGTTCCTTGGCCCGGTCTGCAATTTCTTCTGCCTTTCCTTTTCCAATTCCATAAACGGGGTTGGGTTCAATGCGGGCAAGAGTAATTGTTTCAAGGGTTTCCATGCCCAGGGTGTCTACAAGCCCCATAAGTTCAAGAGGTTTTTCTTCTGAGTTTTTGTCTTTTGAAGGAGCGCCCACAAGAAGGCATTTAGCCTTTGCTTCCTGTTCTGCCTGAATATCTATCATACAAACGGAAGTATAGGGCAGAGCATGAAACTTGTCTAGGACTTTTTTCAGGACTTTTCTGTCATTGTATTTTTATGCAAAAAAATGTATACTTACCAGGATGATTTTCCATCAGACAAAGAGGAGAAATTCATGAAAGAGAGACTTACGCGGCTCAAAACAATCCGCAAACTTATAAAAAACAACCGTATAGAAAGCCAGGAAGAACTTTTAGGTCACCTTACACAGGAAGGTTTTGAAGGTACACAGGCAACCCTTTCCAGAGACTTAAAGCTTCTTAAAGTTGGAAAAATAAGTGACGGGCATGCAGGCTATGTCTACAGTCTTCCCGATGATGATGACCGCAGGGAGAGCGAAGAAATTTATATTCAGGATTTTCTGCGCGGTTATGTGAGCATTGACTTCAGCGGAAACATTGTTGTAATAAAAACTTTTGGTGGTCATGCAGACTCAGTTTCCCTTGCACTGGATTCCATGAACATGGAAGAAATTTTAGGAACCGTGGCCGGAGACAACTGCATCTTTGCCTGCCTCAAGGAAGGGGTTAGCGGAGAACAGTTCATGAAGTCACTCAAGAAAAAAATCCCAGACCTGGAAGATGAATAATGTTTGAAGATACCGCCGGCCGTTTTGAAAAAGAAAAAATCATTCCTCTTGCAACCCTCACTGACCAGGACACCGCCCTTATGGTAATGAAAGCCCTGATTGAAGGAGGCATAAATGTTCTTGAAGTAACTTTCAGAAGCACAGAGGGAGAAAGCGGCATGGAGAAAATTGCAGGCTGCATTAAAGCACTGCGCAGTAATTTTCCACAGGCACTAATTGGAGCGGGAACCGTTACAAATCCCGGTCTTGCAAAAAAAGCAATGGATGCAGGAGCACAGTTCATTGTCTCTCCGGGCCTAAACAAAGAGACAGTTTCTTTTTGCATGGAAAATAATCTTCCTGTTTTTCCCGGAGTGTCCACAGCCTCCGAAGTGGAAGCCGCCCTTTCCATGAACCTTACTTTTTTAAAATTCTTCCCGGCAGAAGCCTGCGGAGGTTTAGCCTACGTAAAAGCACTGGCCGCTCCTTTTCCAAACGTGCGCTTTATTGCAACCGGTGGTGTTAACGAAGGAAACTTTAACTCATACCTTTCATGCAAAAACATTCTCTGCGCAGGTGGAAGCTGGCTCTGTCCTCCCAAGGCAATTGAAAATAAAAACTGGGCAGAAATAACTTCTCTTGCCAAAAAAGCCCTTTCCCTTTCGCAGAAAAAAACTGAAGTTAAGGAAGAAAAAACAAATGTCCGGCTGGAAAAAGCACTCTACCTCATTCCCGTTCCCCTTGGTGAAACAGACATGGATAAAGTGCTCCCCCCCTACAACAGGCTCATTGTAAAACAGATAAAGCATTTTATTGTAGAAGACATAAAAAGTGCCCGCCGTTTTTTAAGAAAACTGGACAAGGACATAAACATAGATGAACTTTCTTTTCAGGAACTTAACGAGCACACTGACCTGCGCACAATAGGACATTACCTTGATCCTCTTTCCAAACAGGGAAAGGCAATGGGTGTTATTTCAGAAGCAGGATGCCCGGCCGTTGCAGACCCTGGAGCAGCCGCCGTACACATGGCCCAGCAAAAGGGACTGACCGTTATTCCACTCTCAGGACCTTCCTCAATGATTCTTTCTGTCATGGCAAGCGGTTTTAACGGACAGAGTTTTGCCTTTAACGGATACATCAGTGTAAAAGACGGAGAGAGGGCTTCTAAAATACGGCAGCTGGAAAACAGGGCATGGAACGAAGACCAGACACAACTTTTTATTGAAGCCCCTTACAGAAATCTAAAAATGTTTGACGCAATCCTAAAAAACTGCAGAAAGGAAACTCAGCTTGGAATCGCCGCAAACATTACCTGCGAAGGTGAATTCATTAAAACCCATACCATTGCAGAATGGCGAAAACTTGGTGCCCCGGACATAAACAAAGTACCGGCAATTTTTCTTCTCTACCGTTCATAAAAACTGAGGACTGAAAATGAAATCAATCATACTGATGGGAATAAAACACTGCGGAAAAAGCACACAGGGCCGTCTTCTGGCAGAAAAACTTTCGCTTCCCTTTTATGACACGGATTCAGTTATCAGCGAGATGACGGGTAAAAGCCCCAGGGAAATTTATTCTTCCGGCGGAGAAAGTGCATTCAAACTTGCAGAAACTGCAGCCTGTAAAGAAATAGAAAAAAAACTGGAAAAAGAAAATGCAGTTATTGCAACGGGTGGCGGAATCTGTAACAACAGCGAGGCCCTTGCACTTTTACACAAACTGGGAACTTTTGTCTTTCTAATGTCTTCAGAAAAAGTTGCCGCAGACAGAATTTGCCGTGAAGCACACACTGATGAAAATGGAAAACTTTCAAACCTTCCCGCCTATATTGCAAAAGAAAATCCCTCTAACATTCAGCAGGTAAGGGCAATATTTCATGATTTTTATGAAGAAAGGGTAAGGCTTTATGCAGGAATTGCAGACCTCTCTGTTAAGGTTGACGGAACAGGAGGCCCCTGTCCCAAGCCAGTGAACACAAAACGCATTCTCTCTGCCCTGGGACTAAATGCAGAAATTAACTAAAGTTTAGTTACATCCACAGCCGGAGCAGCCTGAACCACAGTCGCCGCAATCGGAACCGCAGTCACCGCCACAGCCCCCGCAGCCTCCGCAGGAAAAACCGCCCACTCTGCCGGAAGCAAGTTCATCTTCGCTTGCCTCACGAACATCAACCACTTCAATGTCAAAGTGAAGTTCTTTTCCGGCAAGTTCATGGTTTGCATCCACTGTGACAAGGTCATCAGAAACTTCTGTTACCCTTACAATGGCAAAGCCGTCTTCTGTCTGGGCCTGAAACTGCATTCCCACTTCAATGTCAACGTCGGTTTCAAAATCTGACCTGGGAACTTTTACTACTTTTCCAGAATCATATTCACCGTATCCGTCTTTGGCAGAAATTACAGTAGAAAATTTGTCACCGGGATTTTTTCCGGCAATCTGCTCTTCAAGTTTAGGGAGAAGATAGCAGGCTCCCTGAACAAACTCAAGTGGTTCTGCACCAACAGAAGAGTCAATTTCGTTTCCGTCCTTATCTTTAAGGGTGTAATTGATGGAAACAACAGTACCTGTAGCTGCAGTCATCCCTATTCCTCCTGCACCACTTCTGTAATTTCAGGGCAGGTTTCCTTTAGATAGCGTTCAATTCCCATCTTAAGGGTCATAACAGCCATAGGACAAGAACCACAGGCACCTGTAAGGCGCACATGAACTTTATTTTCTTCATCCAAAGAAATGAATTCCATGTCACCACCGTCAGCATTAAGCTGGGGGCGGAATGCATCTAAAGTCTCTTTTACTTTTTCTAACAAAGCTTCGTCAGCCATAAATACCTCGCACTAAAAAGATACTGAATTTCAGGCGTTTTGAACAGTATTTTCTTTTCCTTTGAGAAAAATTTAACTATATTTAAAGAATGGACAATGAAATTATTCTCCGCAAATCAATGGAAGACAACAGAAATCTTCTCTCAGACCCGGTAAGCATCATGAATACTGCCATGCAGTTCCAGCAGCTTCTCATGCTTTACGAAAGCGGAATCAAGCAGATAACTACTAAATTTGAAATTCTTGAAGACGAATTTTCAAGCAAACACGAAAGAAACCCTATTGAAACAATCACCAGCCGCATAAAAGACCCCATGAGCATTGCAGAAAAACTCCAGCGAAAAGGGCTTTCCCTTACCATGGACAATATGGTGAACCACCTTTATGACATTGCAGGAATCAGGGTAACCTGCCCTTTCATAAGCGATGTTTACAGGGTTACACAAATGCTTTTGCAGCAGGACGACATCACCCTGATTGAACTGAAAGACTATATTAAAAACCCCAAGGAATCAGGTTACAGAAGCCTTCATGTAATTGTAAAAGTTAGTGTTTATTTCAGCGATCAGAAAAGAGAAATACCTGTTGAGATTCAGATAAGAACTATTGCAATGGATTTCTGGGCCAGCCTTGAACACCAGCTTCATTACAAAAAAGATTACACTATGCCGGAAGATATAAGCCAGGAACTGCGGTCCATCTCAGACGCTATTGCAAAAAACGACGAGAGGATGCAGAACCTTGCAAAAAATATACCTGGCTTTGTAGATTACAGCCAGGCATTTTACGACGAAAGAGAAACTAAAATTGTTTCTTAGCAATAATATCTACCTGGTTTCCCTTTATGCCCACAAGAACGTCATCAGAAAGGTTTGCAATGATTGACTTTTCAAGTTCATCCCATTCCTCACTCTTTTCTTTTTTGACGCTGTCACGGTAGGAATTAAGAGACCAGGCCGTGGAATACATGCTGGGGTTGGAAGAAACACCGAGTGAAAAGAAATCAAAATTAACGGGAGCAGCATCAGTTGCTTCAATATAATCAAGCATCATGATTTCTGCCGCAATTCTGATTTTATTCAGTATTCCCACTGCCGCCGCATTTTTTCCGGAAGAAGAAACAGAAAGCAGTCTTTCCCTTGTATCACTTGAAAGTTCTTCAGGAACAAGAGAAACATGCAGTTCAAAAGACTTACCGGTTGCTTCAACCCAGAACTCTCCGCTTCCGTAAGAAAGAAGTGCCGGCAGCATATCAACCATTTCTTCAGAAAGAAGACGAAGCCTCAGGGCCTCCTTTTCATTCAGGTTTGCATAAACGGCACATTTCTCTACTTCAGTGAAGACAGAATCCAGGTCAGAAACGCTGTTAGTAAGTTTGCATTCATTAGATTTCATCAATCCAGCTCCTAGGCAATGTCAAGAATGTCCTTAAAGCCAGTTACGTCAAAAATGTCCATAATGGATTCAGAAACATTCACCAGAGTAAGCCCCTGTTTAGCAGCCATTGTCTTGTGAAGATTCAGGAGAACACGGAGACCGGCAGAAGAAATATAGTCAAGCTTTGCAAAGTCTACAACTACTTTTTCTGCATCAGCAATGTTAGCCTTTGTTTCATTTTCAAAATCAGGAGACGTCAATGTATCAAGACGACCTTCCAGAGCAAATGTAACCTTTGTACCATCTTTTGAAGTTGTAATTGTCATATCTAAACTCCTTATACCATAGTATAGCACATTTTTTTCAAAAACACTAGAATTGATGTATGAAAAAGAGAAAAATTTATTCAATCCTTATTACAGCAGGCCTTTCCCTCTTATTCACCTTTATTTCCTGTAAAAGCAGCGAACAGAAAA
>JAEEKM010000279.1 GCA_016282455.1 Treponema sp.
ACTGTTCCCACTGCATCTGCAAGAAGTGCTTCTTTCATCTGAGGCATGTTACCGTCTTTGTCAAGCATATTTGCTTTAGCGGCAGTTCCAACAAGTGTTCCGATTGTATCAAACATATCAATGATACAGAAAGTAATAATCAGGGTAACGATTGTAAACCAGCCGATTTCAGGAAGAGCCTTAAAGTTAAACTTAAATAAGGTTGTTTCTGCCATGTCCTTAAAGGGTGGAAGCCATGAAGCATGTGCAAGTGGTGCAAATGGATTTTCATGGAAGAAAACTGCATCTCCTGCCCAGTAAAGGATACTTGCAGCAAGCATACCGATAATCACGGAACTCTTAATATTTTTACGGCTTAAGGCAATGATTGTAAAGAGACCTACAAACATGGTAACTACAGTGAGCACCATCTTGTCATAACCTGAACCCATGGTTCCTTTTGCAAAACCTGCAGTCAGGGAACCAAAGAAATCACGCATAACAAAGAATGGTCCGCCATTTTCTGAGTAAATGCCTGCATTTGAACCAAAACCGATGTTCATGAGCATAAGACCGATTGCAGGTCCGATTCCAAGACGAACGCCAAGAGGAATTGCATTTACAAGTTTTTCACGGATGTTAAGGACAGAAAGAATAACAAAGATAATTCCTTCAATAAGAATGATTATAAGTCCTGCATGAAAAGAATCAGTGTAGGAAAGACCTGTAATTGAAGCAATCTGTGCAATTACAAAAGCAAAAAAGCTGTTAAGACCCATACCTGGAGCCATTGCAAAAGGCTTGTTTGCAACAAAGGCCATAACAAACATACCGATTGCAGAAGCGATACAGGTGGCAAGGAAAATACCATTCCAGAGTCCCTTTCCGCCATTCTGTCCGAAACCGGTTAAAAGATTTGGGTTAAGTGCGATGATATAAGCCATCGTCATAAATGTGGTGAGACCGGCAATAATTTCTGTTTTAACAGTAGTGCCGTTCTCCTTAAGCTTAAACAATTTTTCCATGGATGTACATCCTCCTATTAGAATAGCCTAATATAGCACAAGTTTTAATCTTACTCAATGAGCAACTTCTGCATATCTTGAAAACACAATTATTTTTAGTTATAATGAGGGTATGGATGAAACAGAAAATAAATCTGAAGAAATAAGCCTGAGTGATCGTCTTGCTGTTCTTCTCAAGCACAAAAAACTGATTATTGTTGTTACCCTTATTTCGGCAATTCTTTCCCTGGCACTGGCAGTTCTTTCTCTCGTACTTCCACCGGAAAAATCCTTTCTTCCAAACAAATATACCCCAAAAGCATCCATGCTCATCTCAGACTCAAGTTCCGGGGGCTCAAACCTTTCTCAGTATGCAAGCCTTGCTTCTCTTGCAGGAATCAATTTGGGCGGCTCAGGCGGACTTTCCTATTCCAAACTTGCATCCTACATTGTAACTTCCAATTCATATCTGGACAAAATTGTTGATAACTTTAACCTGATTGAAAAATGGAAGATTGAAGACCATGTCCGTGCATCAAGCAGAAAGGCTTTGAAAAATGTATTGAATGCAAACTCTGACACAGACACTGGAGTTTTTACAATTTCTTTTAAGGATATTGACCCTAAGTTTGCCTGCGAAGTTGTTAACTATGCCGTAGAACTTCTTGAAAAAAGATTTGACGAACTGGGCATTGACCAGAATAAAATCAAAAAAGAAAATCTTGAAAAAAACATTAACTCAAGTTTTAAGGAAATAGAAAGACTTCAGGCAGAAGCACAGAGGCTTGACCAGAGGGTGTATTCAGGTTCCATGGAATCCATTGCCATGCAGACCAACAAGATGGAAATAGAACTTACCGCCCAGAAAACCGTATACACACAGCTTAAAAGCCAGTATGAACTTCTCAAAGTTGAAATGCAGAGTGAGAAACCAATCCTTCAGGTTCTGGAAATGGCAGAAGTTCCCGATCAGAAATCTGAACCCAGCCGCGGAAAACTCTGCATCATCATTACATTCGCAGGATTTTTCCTCTCTGTATTCCTTGCTTTTGCAAAAAATGCTGTAGAAAATATTAAGTCAGACCCGGAAGCAATGCAAAAACTTTCTTCCGGAAAAAAACATAAGGAGAAAAAATGAAAGGAATTATTCTTGCAGGTGGCAGCGGTACCAGACTTTACCCGATTACAAAAGCAGTTTCAAAACAGATTCTCCCCCTCTACGATAAACCCATGGTTTATTACCCACTTAGCGTACTCATGCTTTCTGGCATTCGTGAAGTGCTTATTATTTCTACCCCAAGAGACATAAATCTCTTTAAGGAATTATTCGGAGACGGTGCATGGCTTGGAATGAAGTTTGAATATGCCGTTCAGGAAAGTCCCCGTGGTCTTGCAGATGCATTTATTGTAGGTGAAAAATTTATTGGCAAAGACAGCGTTGCACTTGTTTTGGGAGATAACATTTTTTACGGCCAGTCTTTTACCAGAACCCTTAAGAATGCCAGTGAAAAAGTAAACACAAAAGGCGGAGCGGTCATCTTCGGCTATTATGTAAAAGACCCCACTGCTTATGGTGTTGTAGAATTTGACAGTAACGGCAAGGCTCTTGGAATTGAAGAAAAACCTGCAAACCCAAAAAGCAACTATGCAGTTCCCGGACTTTATTTTTATGATAACTCAGTGGTAGAAATTGCAAAAAACATAAAGCCTTCTGCCCGGGGTGAAATTGAAATTACATCCGTAAACAACGAATACCTTTCAAGAAATGCCCTTAATGTTGAACTTCTTGGACGCGGTATGGCCTGGCTTGACACAGGAACTTACGACGGTCTGCTTGAAGCCTCTAACTTTATTGCCACAATCCAGAAGAGACAGGGCATGTTTGTAAGCTGCATTGAAGAAATTGCATACGCAAACAGATGGATTTCAAAAGAAGATCTCTTAAAACTTGCATCAACTTACAAAACAAGTTATGGTGAGTATTTAAAGTTTATTGCAGAACAGAGATAGCGAGGAAAATATGCCGTTTGAATTCAAAAAATGCCCCATTGAAGGTTTGTATGAAATTCAGCCAAAAGTCTTTGGTGACTCCAGGGGATATTTCTTTGAGGTTTACAGTAAAAAAGATTTTTTTGAAGCAGGACTTACTATGGACTTTGTTCAGGACAATCAGTCTTCTTCTTCAAAAGGTGTACTTCGCGGACTTCATTTTCAAAAGCAGCATCCCCAGGGAAAACTGGTTCGGGCAGTAAGTGGCCGTGTATATGATGTTGCCGTAGATTTACGCAATGGTTCTCCAACATTCGGTAAATGGCACGGAGTACTTCTTGACGCAGAAAAACAGAATCAGTTTTATATTCCACAGGGCTTTGCTCACGGCTTTTATGTTCTGAGCGATTCTGCGGTTTTTGCATACAAGTGCACGGATTTTTATCACCCGGAAGATGAAGGCGGACTTATGTGGAACGACCCCACAATCGCAGTTGACTGGACTTCCGTTTCAGAGGGAATAAAACCTGTCTTAAGTGAAAAAGACGGAAAACACCCCTCATTCAGTTTTGACAAAAATTACTTTGACATAAATGCAAAGTGGATAGGAGAATAAAATGGTTTGGCTCATTGGTTGCAAAGGAATGCTTGGTACTGCCCTTGGAAGACAGTTAACTCAGGCAGGAATTAAATGGGTGGGAAGCGACCTTGATGTGGACATTACAGATCCAATAGCACTGGAAAATTTTGCTGACTCACATGACAGCGCCGCAGGCAGAACTGGAAACACAGCCGCAAATAAAACGGTTCCGGGAAAAATTACCTGGGTCATAAACTGTGCCGCCTACACCGCCGTAGACAAAGCAGAAAGCAATGAGGAACTTGCAAAAAAACTAAATGAAGACGGCCCAAGAAACATTGCCCGTGCAGCCCGTCACATTGGTGCAAAACTCATTCATATTTCCACAGACTATGTCTTTGACGGAAGTGCCTCAAGCCCCTACACAGAAGATATGGAAAAATCTCCCCTCGGTGTATACGGAGTTACAAAATCCAAAGGCGAAGATGCAGTTCAAAAAGAAATGACTCAGTATTACATTCTCCGCACCGCCTGGCTTTATGGTTTTGACGGAAAGAATTTTGTTTACACAATGACAAAAGCAATGAACGAAAGGGACAGCGTAAGTGTAGTTTCTGATCAGAAAGGAAGCCCAACCTGTGCCGTTGACCTTGCTAACGTAATCATTAAAATAATCACTGCATCGGACAATGCTCATTCCCTCTTCGGAAAAAATGCAGCCCTTCCCTACGGAATCTATCACTGCACCAACCTGGGTGAAACCACCTGGTATGAGTTTACAAAAAAGATTTATGAGTTTGGAAAAAAATACAAGCGCATAACAAAAGACTGCACAATCAATCCCTGTACGACAGAAGAATATCCTACTCCCGCAAAGAGACCTGCATATTCAGTGTTGAGTAAGGAGAAAATTCAAAAGGGACTAAAGATTAAAATTGCTCACTGGGAAGAAAGTCTTGAAAAGTTTATAAAAAGCGATTTGTTTTCTGTAAAATAATTTTTACAAAACTAAAGGCGCACACTGCCCTGTCTTAAAACCAGCGGATTTCCCTTTTCATCAAGGCGAATGAGGGTTGAAGGCAGGGCATTTTTTTTGTCTCCGTCAAGGACAATCAGAGGCACTTCTTTTTCAAACTCACGGACTATTTCACTTTCTGTGTCCAGAACAGGACTTCCGCTTCGGTTAACACTTGTGCTGAAAATGGGAGCATTAACAGATGCTATGATTTTTCTAAGCCACTCATCTCCCGGGCAGCGAAAGGCTACTGTTGTAAACGGAGCATAGAGGGGATTTTCTTTTTTTACGTTCACAATAACCGTAAGGGAACCAGGCCATTTAGAAAGAACTGTTTCAGGAATAAAATCATCCGTGTAAAGTTTTATATCA
>JAEEKM010000280.1 GCA_016282455.1 Treponema sp.
ACAAAACCTGGACACAGATGCGGTGGAAGAAAACTGTAAAAAACTTACTGCCTACTCTTATTCACAGGAAGAAAGCGCCTTACTTGAAAAACTTCTCTCCGCCAGCGACAACCTGGACATGGATGAATGCATAAGCTGCTGCGAAGACTGGGAAAAAGAACTTAAACTGTCAGGCTTATAATAAAGTGTATAAAAAAAATGCCGTGGTAAGCAGCGGAAAAACTGTTTGCTCACGGCATAATATTTTTTAGTCTTTTTAGGGAATTTGTTTTAGTCTCCTTCTGTGAACTTGCGCACACAGCAAATCAGCGGATTTAGATATTTATAGTTTATAGACAAACTGCCGTTGCTCAAATCTATGTGCCAAACGGAATCCGTTGTTGTAGACTGGGAGGATGACAAATAGCCCTGTTCTCGGAGAGGAGTTCCCCCAAGAGCAGTGATAACTTCATTCACTGCATCTTTATTTTTGTAAATATAACACAACTCAGCAATGCTTGGCATGTACCAGCCATCAGCATAAACACCAGTAAGGTTAAAAGTTTGTGCATAAGTATTTACATAATGGAATCCAGGATAATTTTCTTCGGCATTTGCAGATGCTGTCGGGTCAATAGAACAGATATAAGCCCAGTTATCGCTTCCGTCTGTATCGCCAGTAAAAGTTGCTGTAGAAGCGGCGCCTACGCCACTTGTGCTAGGAGTACAAATAATATCTTCAAATTTAGTATTGAAACCTGTAGTATGCGCTGTTGCCCAGTCAAGCCAACAGCCTGTCCCCTTTTGTATTGAATTATAAACTCCAAGCCAGCCTCTTGGATTGCCATTTTCATCAAGGGCATACAAGACACCAACGGCATTTTCTTTTTGCTCGGCTGTCATACCGGCAACATTTTCATAATAAATTATTGAGCCGTCTTTGAGCAGGACATCTCCTACACCATAAGTTTCTGGAACAAATGTTGCAGTAACCGTTACATTACCGGCAGGCATTATGAAAGTATTGCCGCTTACCGCTACGGCCTGTCCACCTGAAGTTACGGTATATGTTCCAAGCCGGTAACCGGCGTCAGCTCTGGCAGTGAGTGTAACTGTATCTCCTGCATGAGCGGAAGTTTTGTCAGCTTCAACGGAACCGTGTGTCATGGCAGGAATAGAAACTGTGTATTCCATCTGAGGGTAAACATCTTTTTCTTCAAAGAGTTCCGTACATGCTGTTATGCCGAATGTAAAAGCGGCAAAAATTAACGCGGCCGCAAATGCAACAAATCTGTTTTTCATGTTATCTCCTAAAAATACTCATTCATATTTTTGCAAAGCAAAACAACTCACCTGTTCGGAAAATGAAGTCCCCGAACAGATTTATTGTCTGCAGATTTATTTTTCAACAAGGATGAATTCTACACGACGGTTTCGCGAGGACTCTTCTCCAGAAGCAATAGGCTCACGGCCACCCATGCCTTCAGCCTTCATGCGGGCTGCAGAAATTCCAAGAGTGACAAGTTGGTTTTTAATTGCTTCTGCCCTGAGTGTAGAAAGAGGGATAAGCTCATTGATTTCTTCTTCCTCGGTACCGGAAACGTTGTTGGCATGTCCCTGAACAATAATGTTATAGTTTTCAAACTTTTTCAGACCATTTACTACGGTTCTAAGAATAAAGTCGTTGGCTTTTTTCTGTCTTGGCGTAAGAGTATCAAAGGTTGCGGCATCTGCATCAAAAGTAATTGCAGGAACACGAATCTTGAAGAATTTTCCGTCTTCACTCTTTGTCACAAGAATGCCTGTTGAAATTTTTGACTCGGCTTTGGCTGTTTTGCCGTTGGTGTCAGTAACCGTCATCCTTACATTATAATCAGACACGGAGAAAATGAAAAATCTTTCACTGTCACCAGTTCCGTCCCATGTAATTTTACCAGGTGGATTGCCTTCACCGCTGATTGTTTTGATTATGAATTCCTGGTCACGGAAAATCTGGTAAACTTCAAATTTCCAGGACTGAGCTTTTGTTCTAAGCGAGTATTTTGTTTTGACTTTAAAGTTTGCCGTATCCAATTCTCCGTCCCCGTCCGGAGTGAAATAATCTTTTACAGGAATTAGTTTTACGTTGAAACCATCTGGTCCCACAAGTCCGCCGATTGTCATTCTGATGCCGGCATTTGCATCAAGATATGTAAAAAGGCCTTTTTTATCAACAGTAAAATTTGAATCAAAACCAATATAGGGGATAACGCTTTGGGAGATTACAGGAAGCTCCAGAGCAAGACCAGCATTATAAAGCATGGAAAGAGCCTGTGTTTTTGTGAGCTCATCAAAGGCTTTGTAATTTTCATTCTTATAATATTCGGTGTTGAGAATATTCAGTCCGACTCCGAGTGTTGGCCTTAATTCAATTTTTTTTGGCAAGAGAGGAATCAGTCTGGAAACTTCTGCCGTAAGAAATACGTTGTTCATGGATTTCATAAGGTTTCCATTGTCAGTGGCAACCCCGAATTCTCCGTGGATTCCTAACCGCCACCCTGACAGGTCGTAGCCTGCCTCAATTGCTCCGCCGCCACCAATTCCCGCTATGTTATAGTCTCCGGAAAACATGACAGGGAAGGCAAACTTACCTTCGGCCCCAAAATAAATATCGTCTGCACCATTTGCAAAAGCCAGGTTTGAAGAAATCACTAAAAAAGCAAAAGTCAGACCCAAAAAACGTTTTAGTTTCATACGAACTCCTTTATATAAATAAAAGCACCGAAAGAGTCATAGATTTTTTTTCTCGATTATCCAGGCTTTTAATTCATTACATTCTTTGTAAAGCTCGGTAAAGTCCGGGCAAAAGGTATGAAGGATGAAATTAAAACATTGTCTGCTTTTTTATGATTTTTAAGCATTTATTTTTGTAATGCACAACATAAACACACCTTGCAGATATTATACCATACATTAGTGTTTTTTACAACATGTAAGGCTCATAGAAGAATGTAAGTGCGTAACTGCTATGCACAAAGCAAACGCAGGTTCGTAAATAAAATACTACATGCTTGAGTGTAAGTGTGTAATGGCTCCGGCTAAGGCATCGGCGGCATGATCCGGCTGGGGTCGAACTTTCATGTTAAGAAGAATCTGCACGTACTGCTCCACAGTTTCCTTGTCAGCACTGGAAGTTCCTGTTACGGTACTTTTTATTTTATTCGGCGTGTAAATGTAAAGGGGAATGTTATGCTGGGCAAGACAGAGGGTAATAACACCTTTTGCTTCTGCAACTGCCAGTGCACTTGAAGCATTGCGGCTAAAGTAAAGGCTTTCCATTTCCGCTTCGTCAGGGCGAAACTCATCAATTACTGCAAGAAGGCGGTTGTAAATGGCAAGAAGACGGAGTTCATGGCTTTCTTCGGCGTTAGTTTCTATGACACCATAACTCACAAGGCGAATCTTTCCTTCCACAGACTCCACCACACCAAAACCGGTATGGGCAAGCCCCGGGTCAATTCCAAGAACACGCCTGATTTTTTTTGCCATGCTTCCCCCTAAAAAACAAATGGGCTGACATAGAGCCAGCCCACATTCACTCAAAAAAGCAAAAACTTATGCTTCGGGGTCGAAGTCATCAGGATACTCAACAGTTGAGTAAACGTTCTGAACGTCGTCATCCTCTTCAAGTTTGTCAAGAAGTTTCTGAACTTTCTTTGCGGTCTCTGCATCTACTGCAACATAAGACATTGGAACCATGCTTACAGAAGCAGAAAGAGACTCGTAGTTCTTTTCGTTAAGGGCATCTGCAACAGTTGTGAAGGCATCTGGAGCAGTTGTAACGGTGATGATTCCGTCTTCGTTAACGATATCTTCTGCACCGGCTTCGAGTGCAACTTCCATAAGCTCATCTTCGCTTACTTTTTCTGCATCGTACTCAAACACACCCTTGCGCTCGAACATGCGGCTTACAGAACCAGATGTTCCGAGGTTTCCGCCGTTTTTGTTAAAGATGTTGCGAACGTTTGCAGCAGCACGGTTCTTGTTGTCTGTAAGAACTTCAACGAGAACTGCTACACCACCTGCAGCGTATCCTTCGTAAACAAGTTCTTCGTATGTTCCGCCACCAAGTTCACCTGTACCCTTCTTGATTGCGCGCTCAATGTTGTCTTTTGGCATGGAAGCAGCCTTAGCTTTAACCATTGCGGCACGAAGACGAGGATTGGAATCAGGGTCTCCGCCACCCATGCTTGCGGCAATAGAAATTTCCTTAATAAGTTTTGTAAACAATGCGCCACGCTTTGCATCTGCAGCACCCTTAGCGTGTTTAATGGTTGACCATTTACTGTGTCCTGACATGGTAACTCCTCTATAGATAAAAACAGTTTGTCACTCAATTTAGCATAAAAATCGCCTTTGTGTCAATATAAATGATTCATGTACTGCTTTTGTCAGTTTTGTACTGAGACAGGCGTTTTTTAATGCGAGCCTTTACTTTTGCAATGCGTTCACTTTTGCGGATGTCGCTCTGTTCAATGATAAAATACAGAAGCGGAATAAGAACCAGTGTAATAAGCGTAGATGTTAGAAGACCACCCACAATTGCCTGTCCCATGGGAGCGTAAAGTTCTGCACCTTCACCGCGGCTCAGGGCCATGGGAATGTCTCCCAGAAGTGTAGTGAGGGTTGTAATGAGAATGGGCCGTATGCGGCTGGATGCTCCGTCAAGAACACAGGAATGAAGGAGCTGGATTTCTTCTGCAATAGTAAGGTCAACATGCCACTGACCGTCCCTGTCCTCTTCTCCCCTCTCGCGGGCAATTTCTTCCCTGCGTACTACCCTAAGCTGATTGATGTAGTCTACAAGAATGATTCCGTTATTCACCACAACACCTGCAAGAGAAACAAGTCCCAGAAGGGCAAGAAGGTTCATGGTAGAACCAAACATAAGAAGGCCCACCACAACACCAATAAAACAGAAGGGAATGGTAACCATGATAATAAGGGGCTGCTTAAACTTTTCAAACTGCAGAACCATCACCATGTAAACAAGGAAGATTGCAATAGCAAGGGCTGTCATCATGGGGGGAATCATATCAGAAACAAGAGCCACAATACCGCCACTCTTTGACCCCACATCAGAAGGAAGAGGATTCTGCGAAAGATATTCATTTACCCTGCGGGAAACAGCGGCAGTATCTTCGCCAGTAAGGGTTGCAGAAACAGTAATTGTCTTTGCACGGTCAGA
>JAEEKM010000281.1 GCA_016282455.1 Treponema sp.
ACCAATCCCCTTAGTACACTGCCCCGAATGTGGTACAGTACCCGTTCCAGAAGAAGAACTTCCTCTTGAACTTCCAAACGTTAAAACCTATCAGCCTACAGGAACAGGAGAAAGCCCTCTTGCAGGAATTGATGAATGGGTTAACTGCACCTGTCCAAAGTGCGGTGGAAAAGCAAAGCGCGAAACAAACACAATGCCTCAGTGGGCAGGAAGCTGCTGGTACTACCTCCGCTACCTTGATCCAAAAAATGAAAAGGCCTTTGTTTCTAAAGAAGCAGAAAACTACTGGATGCCGGTTGACCTTTATGTGGGTGGAGCTGAACACGCAGTTCTTCATCTTTTGTACAGCCGCTTCTGGCACAAGGTTCTCTTTGACCTCGGTGTTGTAAGCACAAAGGAACCTTTCCAGAGACTTATTAACCAGGGAATGATTACTTCCTTCGCTTTCCAGAACAAGGCAAAGTCCCTCATTCCGGTTGATCAGGCAGTGGAAGTTCAGCCTGGTGTGTTTGAAGATAAAGATACCCACGAACCTCTTGAACGCATCATTGCAAAAATGAGTAAGTCTCTGAAAAATGTAGTGAACCCTGATGAAATGATTTCTCAGTACGGTGCAGATTCTGTCCGCATGTACGAAATGTTTATGGGACCGCTTACAGTGTCTAAGCCCTGGAACACACAGGGACTTATCGGCGTAAACCGCTTCCTTGAAAAAGTGTGGGCAATCGGTGAAAAGCCAATGTGTGACCTTGACATCACAGGAAAAATCGAAGACAAAAAAATCTCCGACCTCCGCAAGACCTACGCAAAGACCGTGAAGAAAGTGAGCGACGACACAGAGAGCCTCAACTTCAACACAGCCATCAGCCAGATGATGATTTTCATCAACGAAGCAAGCAAGGTTGATTCAATGCCAAAAGCAATGTGGGAAGGCTTTGTAAAAATGCTTGCCTGCTATGCCCCTCACTTAGGTGAAGAACTCTGGCAGCGCCTTGGTCACAATGAGACAATCACTTATGAAAAGTGGCCTGAGTTCAGCGAAGAGTACTGCAAGGAAGACACAAAGGAATATCCAGTGATGATTAACGGTAAACTCCGCGACAAATTCACTGCTCCTTCCGATGCAGATGCCGCTACCCTTGAAGCAATGGCAAAAGAAACCGAAGGCTTCAAAAAATTCACCGAAGGAAAAACCGTCGCCAAGATGATCGTTGTCCCTGGAAAACTAGTGAATGTTGTGGCAAAGTAAATTGCGAGTTTATTCGGTTTTTGCAAAGCAAAAATGCGAGCCTAGCGAGCAAGAAAAAACTCGTAGAGGTTTCCGGAGGAAACCTCCTAAATGTAGTTGCAAAGTAAGTAGAGCATGAGATGAAAAAAAAACTTGTACTTCTTGCTTTTATTTTTTGTTTCATGCCCCTTTCTGCCCAAAGCTTCTCCTCAAGAATCGTCACTGGCGTAAACTGGGGAGAGGCTGGCTTTGTACTGAACCTTACTCCCTGTAAAAATCCAGCCGGGCGTATGGACGGAGTTCTTTCTTTCAGCCAGCTGACTTTTACAGACCCCTTCACAGGATTAACTCTTTCGGTCTTTCCCCTTAACCTTCAGTTTTCAGACCAGTTCACTTATGTTTCTTTTTTGAACCTGCGTCTTTCCTGGAACATCCTTCACAAAACCCAATACTTTGACCTCTCCCCCTATATTCAGGGAAATTATCTGGGCCTGTACAATGACGGAAATAATGATGGCTTTGATTTTACAAAATACAATCTTGAAGCAGGAATTCTTTTTTCATTCAGAAAAGTTTCCTGGGATTTCTGGAAAGCCTTAAAAAATGAAGGTGCAGAAGTTCCCTGTAACTTAGTTTATGCAGGACTAAAAAGCGGTTTACGCTACCAGAACGGAGAGCCTTCCTTTTTCATAGGTTTTCACACAGACACCCTTTGGGGGCTCGCAGGCGAAATTATCTGGTTAATATTTACTTTTAATCAGGGCATACACGCCGAGTGGTAAAGGGCATCCTTGTATTTTTTTATTGCAGAAAGAAGTTCTGTGTAGATGAGTTTTGAAAAATAAAGGGGCCGTCGTTTTTCATCCTCAGGAAGATTTTTTGCAAGTTCCTTTAACTGACGTTCTGTTGGGAAAACAAGGGATGCCGCTTCTTTTGCATCACTTTCAAGAATGGCTTTGTCGATTGCATTTAATTCAGAAATTATTGAAGGAATTTTTTCAGCATCTTTTATTCCCCTTTCACAAAGCATTTTTCCTTTTTTAGAAAGAGACTCAAGACTTTCAATCTGTAAAATAAAATCCTCAAGCACTTTTTTAAAATCAAGTTTTTCATTTTCTGTATTTTTGGGCTGACTGATAAAAAGTTTTTTTTCTTCTTCACATTCTTTTTTCAAAAGAAAATCTTTAAGGGCGTACACTTTCATGCCTTCAATTTTTCTGCTCTCTGGCGTAAGGGTGTAAGTGTGAGTTCCCTTTTCTTCTTCGCGGGGACACCTGTTTGAAAACCACCAGGCAAAAAAATCCATTCTCTTATCAGAAAGTAAATCCTTTCCAAAAAAATCTTTTGCAAGGCAGGGCTGTGCAGAAAACAAACTGACTGCATTATCATTCTCTGCTCCGTGAAGTCTGGTGGAAAGCCTGTGAGCCCTTTCTTCAAACTGGGAGCCCCTTATGTGGGTCTGCCTTGAAGGAAAGCCTAAGTCCATTCCCGCAATAAAAACTTCTTTTGCACCGCAGAAAAGTGCAAAGTCCCATGCGGTTGTAGCAACGCTTCCTCCTGCCGCAAGACGGCCCTTGGGGGGACATTTTTTTTCAAAGAAGGCACCTATTGGAAACTGAGAGGCACAAAGCAAAACTTCCCTGCAGTTAAACCTGAACACCGAAGGCCATGCCGCACACTCTGTAATTAAAATGGAAGAGGGCGAAGATAAAAACTCCAGGTGGAGGGCACAGGAATACTGAGGGTCAACCAGTAAAATAAAATCAGGCTCAACCCCGTAAGAAAGACAGGCATGAAGGGCAGTGTCTACACAAACCAGTACCGCTCTTTTTTTTATTTCCTTAAGGTATGGCAATATTTTTTCAAGACTGGGACCTGCCCCCAAAATGACAAAGGGAAGTGTCTCTCCTTTATTTTCGTAACGCTTCACTCCATCAAGGGTAAAGATTTTCTGTAAATTACGGGCACTGTTTCTAAGCCAGAGGGAAGAAAACTTTTCAAGGGTGTTTGTGTTTATTTCATCCTTCTCTTTGTTCTGTCTGATGATTTCTTTTATGGAATCAAAATACTTTTGTGCATGAGCAGTTAGGGAAGGAGTGGAAAAAACTTCCATGTCCTTTGAAGAAGAGTTTTTAAGAATATCTTTTGCGGCAGAAAGATTGTCTCCCGTAATAAAAATCAGTTTGGGGTGAGAGAAAAGCCTTTCCCAGTCTATTGCAGAAAGGGAATGGAGAAAAAACGTTTCGTCTTCTTCAATTACAATTATTGTTGCATCTGGATTTTTTTTTGCAATCTGAATCGGTCCGTAACCTAATCCTGCGCTTAAAAAAACGGCAGTGGTTTTTTCTTCTTTTTCAAAAGTTGCAGTCAGCTGTTCTGCTTCACGTTCAGGATTATATTTTGAATGAAGGGCTTTTCCATTTTCTGCTGCAGTGGGGGAAGAGTTTTTTGCAGGGAAAATTTCAAAGGGAAAGGAATCTGATTTTTTGTAAAGCTCAATCTGATTTTCCATCATTTTAAAAAGCTGAGGAAATCTTTTTTGGAAGAGTAAAATGTTTTTATTCCAGATTGAGTTCAATTGTCATGTTCTCCGTAACAGGAGTTCCCGCTTCGGGTTTCTGGGAAACAACCCATCCATCGCCGTTAATGATAAAGCTTATGTTTTTTGAGTCCAGAAGTGGAAGCAGATCTCTCTTTGGTCTACCGGAAAAATCAGGAACTGTAGTTTCAATGGACAGAGGTTCGTTTGCCGCAATAGAAATTCGTCCCGAGTGTTCAAGGCTTGCCGCTCCGTCTCTGTCCATGCCCAGGTGGTCAATTATTTCATTTGCCGCTTCTGCAATTACAGGTGCTACGATTCGTCCTGCATAAGTTTCGCCTTTTGCTTTTGCAATCACAATGTAAAGAACAATTTCCGGTTCTTCAACAGGAAAGACTGCCATACAGTTTGAAATAAAATCCGTGTCGCTGTATCCGCCTTTCACACTGTCTGCCATCTGAGCGGTTCCGGTTTTTACACCGATGGAAATATCACGCAGTTTTGCTTTTGTTCCGGTTCCGCTTTGTGTTGTGGTTTCCATGCAGCTTAAGACATATCTTGCGGTAGAGGCCTTGAGTACCCTGTCTCCGGCTTTTGCTTCGTGCAGGTATTCTACATTGCCGTCCTTGTCTGTGATTCTCTGAATAAAAGTGAGTTTAACGGGAACACCGTCGTTTGCAATTGCAGTAGCCGCTTCGAGCATCTGCAGGGCACTTACAGAAATTTCCTGACCAATAGACATGGTTGCCTGAGTTCTTGCAGACCAGTATTTGTCATCCTGATTTTTTACAATGCCTCTTGTTTCAGAAGGTAGTTCTACTCCGGTTTTCTCTCCAAAACCGAATCTGTGTATGTAGGAAAGAAAAGTGTCCGTGCTGAGGCGCTCACTCATCTGGGCAAGTGCATCGTTACAGGAATATTTTAGAGCACCCCTTGCATTAACCCAGCCGTGTTTGTCCAGACAGCTGATTCTGATTTTTTCCCCTTTACCGGTTGTTCTCTGATAAAGTCCGTCACACAAAAAACTTGTATCAGGAGAAATAACTCCCTGGTCAAGAAAGGCAGCAACAGAGAAAATTTTAAATACACTTCCGGGTTCGTATGCCATTACTGCCGGCCGGTCAACTGTTGCTTCTGCTTTTGCGTGGGAGTAGTCATTAAGGTTTGCGGCAGGAAGACTGATGTAGGAAATCATCTCTCCGTTCTTTGCATTTGCTGCCATGAGCATAAGGCTTTCTGCCTGTGTGGAACGGTAGGCTTCTTTTGCAATTTTTTCAAGCTTGTATTGAAGGCCTGCATCTATTGTAAGATAAATGTTTTTTCCGTGAATGGTTCCGCTTGTGTTTGGAAGAATCTCCGGTGAAAGAGTGCTCTGCTGTGAAAGTTCAATTCCAGAAAGTCCCCTTCCGTCATCACCCATGTAACCGATTAACTGGCTTGCAAGATCGTTCTCAGGATAAACCCGACCGGGTATTCTGTCTAAACGGCAGAAAGTGGCATAACCGTTCTGAGAAACAATTTGAAGAACTTCGTTGTACTGATCCTGTGTGAGTTTTTTCTTTATATAAGTGAAGCTTGAGTTTTTTGCGCTTATAATTTTTTTTTCAATTTCGTCAGCGTCCATTGAAATTACAGGGGCAAACTTTTCTGCAAAGTCAGCCGGGTCTTTTATAAGTCCAGGGGTTACACCAAAGTGATAGAAGTTTGTCTGGACTGCAAGAGGTTTACCGTTTCTGTCTACAATGGAACCTCGTTCAACAGATGGTAACTGCTGTGATAATTTTTTCTGGGGTGCAAAAGCAAGAACTGCGTATGTGTAGAAAATATAAATCAGAAAGACTGCCAGCGGAATGATAACAACAAGCACCCGCCATCTTTTAAAAAATCCGTTTATCTGCATACTACCTTGCCCAGTATGTTTTTCT
>JAEEKM010000282.1 GCA_016282455.1 Treponema sp.
AAGCACCACCGGGTCTCCGAAAAGCTTGTACTGGACTGGAGTTCCCTCACATTCCTCCTGCACGATTGTTCTGATTTGGTTAAGGACATTCTGCTGCCTTTCTGCATCGGTAACAGGTTTTCTTCCCTCTGCCTTTGCGTTTGCAATTTCGTTCGCCTTGTCTTCCTCGCTCAGCGCGTGAATCGTAATCTGCATTTGGCTTGCGGTGAAGTCATCGTTTATGACAACGCGGTTGTACATATCGCTCCATTCTGTGAGCCTTGCCCGCAGAAGATCCATGTCTTCCCAGCTTCCTGTGTATGTGTCAGGGATTAGCTGTGTTGCGCTGATTGAGCCGTCCTGGTTGCACACATAGTCGATGTGGGTAAGGGAATCCACACCCTCAACCTCGTCAAGTTCCAGGACACGATCCGTGATGTTTTTTACCACCTGAATGTTTTCCGGGGTAAGGAAAGTTTTTCCCGGTTCCTCAAGGCTCACACCTATGACAATCATGGAGCCGAACTGCTCCTCCGTGTCCATCAGGCGTGAGTAGGATGCGTCCTTGTGGGGAAGAAACTGCCTGAGCGAGTTGTCGATGTTCAGGTCCTTGATGAAAAAACCGAGGACTCCAGTCATCACAACACACGTTGCGATGATTAGTTTTGAATGCTTGAATAATGAGCGTAAGAACTTCATATCCTAAAACCTCTTTGTTTAACAGTTTAAGCGTTTAAGAAATTAAACCGATGAACAGAATATAATCTTCCACGCAAGAATAGTCAATACTTTTGCAAAAAAAATATTGACAAAGAAAAAAGCGTTTCATAAAATACAATTACTATGATTGAAAAAAGGGAATTGCATAGACTCACATATCTTTTTAAAACCTGCGGTCCGCTTTTCATTGCATTGGGAGATGAGATTAGACAGAAAATTATCGTGGATATAGGGGATTCCGGCGAGAACGGAATAAACGTGGCTTCCCTCACCGCAAAATCCCATCTGTCAAGACCTGCCGTTTCTCACCACCTGAAGGTTCTGAAGGACTGTGGTCTTGTTGCGACAAAAAAAATCGGCACCCAGATTTTTTATACGCTCTCCCTGGGAAAGAATGTGGAGCAGATGGAAAAATTGCTTTCTTCCATTCAGTCCGTGCTTATGAAAATCGAGGGGATGGAGAAAGCGGATGGAAAATAAGGGGGAGTGCTTTCAGGGGGCAAAAGAACCGGCACTCAAAGCCGTTGTGTTCGACATGGACGGTGTACTTTTTGACAGTGAGCGTATTACCCGCCTCATGTGGGCCCGTGCCGGAGAAGAGTACCATATCGAGGACGTTGCCACCGCCGTAAAAGACTGTACTGGAAGTTCAAGGCCTGACCAGTGGGTCTATCTTAAAAAAAAGTATGGGGAAGATTTTCCTGCCAAAGAGTTCCGCGAAAGGTGTTCTGAACTTTTTCATGAATATGTGGAAGAAAAAGGGCTTCCCCTTATGCCTTATGCAAAAGAAATCCTGGAGTATCTTACAGAAAAAAAATATCCTCTGGCCCTTGCTTCATCAACCCAGAGTAAAACCGTTCACAAAGAACTTACGGAAGCCGGCTTAATAGGATATTTTAAAACCCTTACCTGCGGAGATCAGGTGCAGCATTCAAAACCCAACCCTGAAATTTATCTTCGTGCCTGCAAAAGCATTGGTCTTGATCCTTCAGAATGTGCCGCCGTAGAAGACAGTCCAAACGGAATACGGTCTGCTTTTATTGCGGGCATGAAATGTATTATGGTGCCTGATCAGATTGAGCCTGATGAAGAGATAAAACGTTTTTTGTGGAAGTGTCCGTCTTCTCTTGAAGAACTGAAAACTTTTTTATAAAAATACCCTATAATAAGCACTATGGCAAAAGAAATCTTAAAAAGAATGGCATTCTTCCCCGATCAGTATGCCTGCGGATATTTTTCAGACAAAGTCTGCCTCAGTCTTGTAACTGACTTTTCCTGTTACAGATTTAAGCTTGATAAAAACAATGCAAGTAATGAGGAAATGTATGCCTCCCTTCTTGAAGAAGGTTTTATCCGTGATTCAACAACTTTTTACAAGCCTTCTTTTGGTAAATGTAAAAAATGTAAAGCCATAAGAATCAGACCGGAAAAATTCTCTTTTTCAAAAAGCCAGCGAAAAGTTTTTCACAAAAACTCTGATGTGGAAATTAAGCGCTGCGAAAAAAACGAAAATGTAACTGATGAAAAAGTTACCATGCTTTTAAACTATTACAGGCATCACAATCCGGATGAATATTTTTCTGTTAATGATACTAAAGAAATACTAGAAAAACTTACAGAGAATTTTTCAGGTTCCTTTGAACTTGAATACCGTATCGGCGGAAAACTTGCTGCAGTTTCTGTACTGGATGAAATTATAATAGACGGAAAAACAAAAGCCCTTGTTTCAAAATATTTTTTTTATGACCTGACTGATGAAGTGTTAAAACGAAGCCTGGGAGTTTATTCCGTTCTCTATGAAATTGAATTCTGCCGGCAGAAAAACATTCCCTTTTACTACCTGGGTCTTTACATTGCAGACTGCAGGAAAATGAATTACAAAACAAACTATAAACCTTACGAACTAAGGCTTAACGGAAACTGGCTTCCCATGGGTGACAAACTTGACTGGCTTGATGAATCCTATGAATATAAGTTTCCTAGGTGCAAAAAAAACAGGCAATATGTTCTTGTCTCAAAAGACATTCAGCTTAACCTCCTGTATCATGCATACCGTCAGGGGGTATTCCCCTGGTTTGATGAAGATGCAGGTCAGCCTGTAATATGGGCTAGTCCTGAAAAGCGTTATGTAATTTATCCTGAAAAAATGCATGTTCCCAAAAGGCTTTTACGTGACATGAAAAAGTATCCGTTTACTTTTACCATGGACAGGTGTTTTACAAAAGTTATGGAAAAGTGTCGCGAACAAAAGCGGGAAGGGCAGGACGGCACCTGGATCGGAGAGAAGATGATTGCCGCTTACACACAACTTCACAAAAGAGGATATGCCCACAGCGTTGAAGCCTGGCTTGACGGAAAG
>JAEEKM010000283.1 GCA_016282455.1 Treponema sp.
GTGTTGGTTACGGAAGAACATGGAAGGCAGATGAAGAGACACACATTGCAGTGCTGCCCATTGGTTACGGAGACGGCTGGGTAAGAAGATTTTCGCTTAACGGAGTGCAGGTGGCAGTTAACGGGAAAAATTATCCCATACGGGGAAGAATCTGCATGGACCAGTGCATGATTGATTTAGGAAAAGAAAGTGAGCCTAAACGCTGGGACAAAGCCGTTCTTTTTGGAGACTCAAGTTACGGTGCCCTTCAGACGGCAGATGATATTGCAAAAAAAACGGGCACCATCAGCTATGAAATTACAAGCTGCATTACAAGCCGGGTGCCTCGGGTTTACTGTAAATAACCGCTAAGGTTTATTTATTTTTGTTTACGATTCTAGTTTCGTAAGTGCCGTCACTGATGTTGATGAAGCGTACAAAAAGTGAAACTTTGTTGTCGGCATTAAGGTTTTCCCAGACAGTGTTTGTAAACTCATCAATGTTTCCGCTGATGTCTACAAGAGTGGGTTCCCCCTGGTAACTGGGAAGAGGATTTCCGTCTCCCATGTAGGTGTGAATGAATCTTCCTTCTCCGGCAAGAGGACGCTCATAGCAGAAAGTGTTGCGTATGCAGCTTACTTTGTCTCCCTCTGCGTTTCTTCCGTACTCACTTTTCAAAATGGAAAGAGAATAGTCAAAAGAACCGTTTTCTACATGAAGCAGACCTGAAATGCGGGGTGTAAAGTTTGGTGCATCAGGTTCAAAAGTGCGGCATCTTAAAGACTGTTCAAAAGTGAGTCCTTTTTTCATGCCGTCATAAATTGTATCAGTCTGGTCACCGTTAGTTACGATTGTATCCTTTCCAAGAACACGAACTGGTGCGTAAATGATAAGGCTGGGGTCTTCGAGTTTTGAAGGATCAAATGCCTGTGTGCGGATTCCTTCACCTTCGGTTACAAACACACGGTTACGGCTGTTAGAACTTCTGCCCATGATAAAATAAGCGGTAACGGCAAACTTTCCGTCTGGAGAAGTTCCAATAACAATTCCACGTCCGGGGTAAGACGTGCCAGATAATTCTTTTGCAAGAGAAACAGCGTTCATTACATACTCCTTGTAGGCTCATAGTAGCAAAAATCACGGCTTTATGCTACACTTTTTTTATGGCAGATTTAATTGATTACGTAAAATGGCGGGGCGATGTGGATTTTAAAGCCAGTCCCTTTAACGCGGTGGACAATCTTGTTCTTTGCCAGATAAGCTATCTTCATTTTGACGGACTTTTAGATTCATCTTTTAAAAGCGCCACTCCCCTGTCAGAACTTTTTGAAAAATTTATTTCAACTCCTGACTTTGAAAAAAGAAAGGAAGCGGGTGCCTTAATCAGCAATAAAACCTATGAACTTTTTACCCTCACTGCAAAAAGCAATCGTTATAAAAAGCTTCTTGCCAGAGGTTTTATAAATAAGATTGACGAAGAAAAAGAAGAACAGTTCTGCGCCATAACTTACAGTGACAAAAAAAATCACTACATCATTTTCAGGGGAACTGACGACACTCTTGTGGGCTGGAAAGAAGATTTTAATCTTGGTTTTATGGACACCGTTCCTTCGCAACAAGACGCCCTCACCTACCTTTCCACTGCGGCTTCTTCTCTCTGGGGAACTTTTATTCTCTGTGGTCATTCCAAAGGGGGAAATCTTTCTATTTATTCAGCCTCCATGTCGCCGGAAAAAATCCAGAAAAGAATTACTGCCATTTACAATAATGACGGTCCGGGTTTTAAAAAAGAATTTTTTACACAGGCAGGATATCTTGCAATCAGCGAAAAAGAAAAGAGTTTTGTTCCGCAGATGTCAATTATCGGAATGCTTTTCTGCCACTCGGACAAATACGTTACCGTAGAAAATGATGCCCAGGGATTTTACCAGCATGACCCCTTTACCTGGCATGTGGGTCCCACCGGTTTTGTTGAACGGCCTGACACAAGTGAAGAAAGCAAGTTTATTGAAAAGACTGTGAACCAGTGGTTTAACGAACTGGAAAAAGAACAGAAGAAGCAGTTTATTGAAACCATGTTCTCTGTGCTCAGGGCACCCAATGCAAGTACAAACACCCAGCTTGCAGAAAACTGGGGTGAGACAATCATGCAGATGTTAAAGGCAATGACTAAGATTGACGCAAAAACACGGGACGCCGTTGGAAAAACCCTTCAGCTTCTTTTTAAGAACGCATGGGAAAACCGTGACTCCTTGAAAAAGAAATAAGAAAACTTACTCTTCGGGAGGCAGGACCATTTTTGTGCGGCGGCGGGGTGTTCTTACCTGAACGCCATAGGACTGTAAAATCTTACGCACGGCAAATTCCAGTTCCGTTCTCTGAGGGTTCATGGGAAGAATAAAGTTCCGGCAGTCAGCCCAGGTTCTTTTGTAAAGTTCAGAGGCATAGGAAGCACTTTTATTTTCAAGCGGCCAGTTGGTAAGCCCCTTAACAAAATCTCTTAAAACAAAAACAAGTCTTTCTCCCAGACGGGAATCAGGGTTTGCGGCAACAAAAGCATCCAGTTCAGAAAGACTCTCAAGGTAGGCGGCAGAATATTTTCTGTTGTCCAGCATCATGCTTGTTGCGGCAGGCTGCAGGTAGGCATAAAGGTCTGTGTCTAAGGCACCGCTTACAATGTCTGCAGAATGACCTGAGTTTATGATTTTTAACATTTCTTCTGTAAGGCGGCTGGGAGAAACCGGAGAAAGAAGCTGGGCACTTTTTCTTATAACCCGTTTAAGTGAATGAGGGAGCCTGCAGCCGGTAGTGGCCCCATACTTTACGGCACGGAGCATGCGGACAGGATCTTCAATAAAAATTCGGTCAAGGGGAATTACAGGGCGCACAAGGTGTTTTTTTATATCCTTCACTCCGTTAACATAGTCAATAACCTGCTCTTTTGAGGGGTCATAGTAAAGAGCATTAAGGCTAAAGTCCCGGCGCATAACGTCTTCGTCCATTGTGCCGAACTCATTTCCCACAGAACCGTCAACTATGGAACGGAAGGTAGACACTTCAAAAATCTTCTGACCGAAGAAAACATGAACTAAACGGAATCTTTTTCCAATAATACGGGAATTTCTGAAAATCTTTTTAATTTTACTGGGAGTCGCGTCTGTAACTATATCAAAATCTTTTGGTGTTTTTTTACCAATAATAAGGTCGCGGACTGCCCCTCCGACAATATATGCGGGGTAACCGTTTTCTTTTAAGCGGTTGATTACAAAAATTGCATCAGGGTCAATGTCCCTGCGGTTTATACCATGCTCGCTTTTTGTATAGATGACAGCCTTCTGAACAGGCCTTCCCTTAGAATCAGTAGCATAACGAACTAACACAATGGGGCTATTCTACCGACCCTCACTTTTATTTTCAAGCCCCTTTATTAAAAAGCAAAAATAAGGTACATTTAAAGAAAGATTGTGCCGATAATACATGTGGAGGATTATGTGAAAAAAATCATTTCGGGCATTTTAGCCGGGGTAGTTTCTGCAGCATTTGCATTTGCCATTGACACCCCCTATTTCACAGGATATGCAGGCACACTGGGAGAGCTGACTTTTAGTTCACTGGATGCACAGATGTTTTTTGCAGGCCAGCTTGACTTTAACGGAAAATTTCTTCTGCGGGGCGAGTTCTACCTTAAAACAGACAACCTCTACAACATGTTTGACACTTCCCTTACCACCAGCCAGAACATGCCCAACAGCCTCTTCATTTACTCTGATGACAACAATGCAAACTTCCGCATAGAGGATATTTCTGCAACAATTAACACAAGCGGAGACAGGGTAACCCACTACTTCTCTGCCTTCCTTGGTAACTATGAACCAATCGGTTCAGACATATTCCTTCAGCGCCACTTTGGCATAGACCCCATTTCCTCTGATTTTACAAAAAGCTGGCGGGGACTCAACGGCTCTTCTGTTTATGATTTTTACGGAGCAGGTATTTCTTACACA
>JAEEKM010000284.1 GCA_016282455.1 Treponema sp.
CACCGAAGATAAGAACTTTTTCGTTTTCTTCCTTTGCATCGTTTATTCTGTCAACAGCAAATTCCATGTTGGAAAAAAGGAAGGGATTGTGCTGGTAACGAAGGTCATCTTCCAGATAGTAAAGCAGATTTTTTCCGTCTGTAATTCCACGCCTTATAAGTATGCTTGAAGTAAGGGCATCCAGCCGGTACTTTCTTTCCATTTCTTCAACCTGCTCTTTGAGAACAGGTTTTTTGATCCAGTCGTTCACTAGTTTATTTCCTTGATGATGAGTTTCTGTTCAGGTAGTTTTGTGTCAGAATAGGAGACTGCTTTTTTTAGGACCACAAGACCTGAGTCAAGGGCATTCTGACTTTTGCCGTATACTTCCATAATGGGCTGGCCTTTTTTTACAAAATCTCCCTGTCTCTGTAAAAGAATTATGCCTGAATCTGCGTCAACTTTGTCTGAGGTTTTGTTTCTTCCCACACCTAAGTTTATGCAGGAAATGCCTGTCTGGTAGGCTTCGATGGAAAGATATCCGTCTCTTTCAGCAAGAAGGGTTTCTTTGTAAGGAGAACGGCGCTTACCCTGTTCTGCAAGAAGTTTTTCCGGGTCTCCCCCCTGACTTTTTATGTTTGTTAAAAAAGCCTCAAGTGCTTTACCGGAAGAGATTGCCTCTTCGCACATTTTTCTTGCTTCTTTTTTTGAGGAAGTTTTTCCTGAGAAAAGAATCATGGGAACTGCCAGGGCAAGTGTTACTTCCCTTATATCAGAGGGACCTTTATCCTGCAGGAACTCAAGGGCTTCTTCTATTTCAAGATAGTTTCCGATTTTGTTTCCCAGAGGGGTGCTCATTGCAGTAATCAGGGCATTGCATTTTTTACCCATTGTTTTTGCAGTTTCTACAAGGGAAGTGGCAAGGGCTTCTGCATCTTTTTCTGTTTTCATAAAAGCACCGCTTCCGCATTTTACGTCAAAGACTAAGGCATCACTTCCTTCTGCAACTTTTTTAGAAAGAATACTTGCGGTAATAAGGGGAATGCTTTCTACAGTGCCGGTTACATCCCGTAAAGCATACATGAGGCGGTCGGCAGGAACAATTTCTTTTGTCTGTCCTGTCATTGCATATCCGTTTTGGGAAATGAGTTCTGCAAACTTTTCTTTTGTAAGACCAACCGTGTAGCCGGGAATTGATTCGAGTTTGTCCAAAGTGCCGCCTGTGTGACCAAGTCCGCGTCCACTCATCATGGGAACCTGTACTCCGCAGGAAGCAACGAGTGGGGCAAGAGTAAGGCTTAGTTTGTCTCCGACTCCGCCGGTGGAATGTTTGTCTACAAATGGACCTGTGAGATTGGGGAAACGGGTTTTTTCTGCATGAAGGTCAATTACATCGCCTGAATGAAGCATGATTTGTGTAAGGTATCCGGTTTCTTCAAAAGTCATGCCTGAAAAATAAATTGCCATCATCAGTGCTGACATCTGGTAGTCTGGAATTTCGCCTTTAACGTAGCCTTCTACCATGAACTTTATTTCTTCTTTTGTTAGTGCCTGGGCTTTTGTTGTACTTGTTCCGCGTTTTTTGATGATAATGTCAGCTGCTCTCATATTCCCTCCACATTATTTATTTTACCACAAAGAGTCCTTTTTTTCTAGATAGAGTTTTTTTTATTCTGTCGTGTTTTTTACAGAATACCGCTTCCGCTTTCCATTGAAAGAAGTTTACTGCCCGCTGCTTCCTGCGTAAGATGATAGAGAAAACTTTTCATCTGCCAGACTGAATCTGCCTTTAAAACAAGGGACCTTACGTAAGAGGGTTTTTGTTCATTTATTGCCTGCAGGTAAAGACGGCATTCCCTGTTCAATGTGTAAATGGTGTTTTTCATGCCGTCGCCCGAAGGAAGGCATTCAGAGCAGACTAAGGCTTGTGAAAGGGGAGTGAGAAAAGCATTTTCTTCGCTCAAGTTCAGGTTTTTTCCGCAGAGGGAACATTCCCTTGTGTCGGGCTGTACTCCAAGAAGGCCCATGTAACGCCAGAGAAAGCGCAGCATGCCGAGACGGGCTCCACTTTCCTCACAAAGATCCATTCCGTCTGTAAGGGCAGAAAGTAATGTAAAGGAGGCTTCGTTTTCGCCTGCACATTTTGTTTTTAACATCAGTTCTGCCGCAAGGTTTGCTGCCCACATTTTATAGAGATTTGTCCGGAAGGTGGGGTGTACGTTTTTCACGTCAAAGTCTGTAATTTTAATTGCGTGTTTGGCTTCGTCTTCGTAAAAATAAAGGGTTCCGGAATGAAAGGGCTGAACAAGAGAACGCATCTTGCTTTTGGGACCGCCATAGAGGGTTGCGTAAAAAACTCCTCTTTCGGGGGAGAGGATCTGTACGCTGCGGTTGTTTTCTCCCTGCGGTTTTATTGTGAGTATGATTGCCTTTGTCTGTTTGTTTCTCTCACCCATGATTTTGTTATTGTACTTTATCAGGGGCTTTGTGTCAAAACTTGCTTTTGTTTTTTCTCTCATACATATTATATGGGGGTGTTCTGAATGAAAAAGACAATTACTTTTTGTTTTTTTTGAAAAAAAAATCCCGGCTTCACTTTGAAACCGGGATCTTAATTGTTAAACATTTGACGCGCCAAGGTTAGAAGCTTCGCTACCAATACCATGGCGCTAACTGTTAATCGAATGCATGTCCTGCGGAACCCATTACTTCGATGTTCTTTCTCATGTACATCTTTTTGAGTTCTTCGCGGGCGGGTCCCAGGTAGAGGCGTGGGTCAAATACGTCTGGCTGCTCTGTGAACATGCGGCGGATAGCGGCTGTCATTGCAAGGCGTCCGTCTGAGTCAACGTTAATCTTGCAAACTGCGCTCTTTGCTGCCTTGCGGAGCTGGTCTTCTGGAATACCAACA
>JAEEKM010000285.1 GCA_016282455.1 Treponema sp.
CTCCGTCTCCTTTTTGTTCTCCGTAGTTTCCAAACTGACCGTGATTTCCGCCTTCAATTACAAGTTCTGTTGAACCTTCCGGAAGATTAACTTTACAGGCTTCGTATTTTTCTCTGTTTAAAACTCCGTCCTTGCTGCCGTAAACGGAAAGTACCCTGAGCCCGGTTTTTGTAAGGTCATCTACGGAATAGGCGGCAAGAAGAATGAGCCCTTCAAGTTCGTCTGAATGTTTTTCTGCATAAGTGGCGGCCATTGCACCACCCAGTGAGTGTCCTGCAATATACCATCTTGTAAACTGGGGGTAACGCTTTATTACTCTGGAAGCGGCACTTGTGTTCAGAATGGAAAAATCACCGGGAACCCTTACTATAAAACAGGCAATTCCTTTCTTTGCGCACTTTACCATAAGCGGAAGGTAGGACTGGTATTCTACAAGGCCCCCCGGCATAAAAACCATGGCAGCCTCTGCATTTTCGGGCATTACAACTATGTAAGGGTCATCATTTGAAATGGAAATATCTGTTCCGCATTCAGACAGAAGAAGATCCGGCACAAAATCCGAGGAATAACTCTTGCAGGAAAAAAACGCAAGTGCAAAAACACAGGTAACAAAGAAAAAGTCTCTCGCGTATTTCATAAGAGCAGTATAGCACAAAGACTTTTCTTTTGCAAAAGATTTGCCTGCACCCCCTAGTGTACTGAAAAGAATATTTTCGCTATAATAGCAATCATGGAAAGAGATAAGATTGTTGTTTTAGATTTCGGAAGTCAGTACGCACATTTGATTGCCAAGCGTTTTCGTATGCTGGGTTATTATTCTGAAATAGCCCTTCCTTCTGCGGAACTTTCTGTTTTTGAGGGAGCAAAAGGTATTGTTTTTTCCGGCGGACCTGCTTCCGTTTATGATGAAAAAGTTCCTGAGTTTAACGAAAAAATTCTTACTCTGAACATTCCGGTTCTTGGTCTCTGCTATGGACACCAGCTCATGGCAAAATGCTACGGTGGTTCTGTTGGAAAAGCAGAAGTGGGTGAGTTTGGTATTGCCCATCTTACAAAAACTGAGTCTGGAAAAAAATCTCCCCTGCTTGAAGGCATTAGTGATACAACCCAGGTCTGGATGAGTCATCAGGACGGAGTGCTTTCTCTGGGTCAGGGCTTTGAAGTAATCGGTACGACAAAAGACTGTCCCTTTGCGGCAGTGCAGAATCTTGAAAAGAAAAGATTCAGTCTCCAGTGCCACTGCGAAGTAAAGGACACTCCCGAAGGAAATAAGATTTTTGAAAACTTTGCAAAAAATATTTGCGGAATGAATCAGAACTGGGACGAAGATGCTGTTCTTGCCCACATCATGGAAAGCATTAAAACTCAGGCTGCTGACAAAAACGTACTTCTCTTTTTGAGCGGCGGTGTAGATTCTACCGTTGCCTTTGCATTGCTGAACAAAGCCCTCGGACAGGACAGGGTACTTGGACTACACATAGACAACGGCTTTATGCGCAAAAACGAAAGTGCAAGAGTTGCTGCCGCTTACAGGGCACATGGTTTTACAAACTTCATTGTAGAAGATGCAAGTGAAGGTTTTCTTAAGGCAATCGCAGGACTCACTGACCCGCAGAAAAAACGCATGGCTGTAGGTGAACACTTTATTAAAGTGCGTGACGAAGTGGTTGCAAAACAAAAGTTAGACGAAGAAAAGTGGATGCTTGCCCAGGGAACCCTTTACCCCGATATCATTGAATCCGGTGGAACAAAAAATTCCCACGTAATTAAAACCCATCACAACCGTGTGGAAGGAATACAAAAACTTATTGAAAAAGGACTCATCATTGAGCCTCTGAAAGATCTTTACAAAGACGAAGTGCGCCGTATGGGAAAAAAGATTGGTCTTGAAGATGAACTTGTAATGCGCCATCCCTTCCCCGGTCCCGGACTCAGCATAAATGTTCTTTGCTCTGACGGAACTCCTGCAGAAAAAGATGCAGTGGAATACCCTCTTGCCCAAAAAGAACTTGAAGAAATAAAACTGGACATGTTCTGCGAAGACTGTTCAAAGAATCTTACCCGTCATGTACTTCCCGTTCGTTCTGTTGGTGTACAGGGAGATTTCCGCACTTACCGTTTCCCTGCTGTTCTTGATTTTGGTGACGAAGGACAGGGCTTTTCTCATCTTCCAAAAAAATGGGAAAAACTCGAAGCCGCCTCAAGCCGCATTACAAACAGTGCCTCTTACCTTAACCGCTGCATAATCCGCCTTTACCAGAAGCCCGGTCTTTCTGAAAGTGACATGAAACTGCAGAAGGGGTACTGCGACAAACGCCGCCTTGACCAGACAAGAGAAGCAGACGACATTATGCTCACTGCCCTTCATGAAAGCGGCTGGTATGATAAGATTTTCCAGCACCTTACAATAAATCTTCCTTACGCAGGCAGAGAAGATCACTGCTGCATTGTACTGAGGCCCTTGTGTTCAGAAGACGTGATGACTGCCCGCTTTGCCTGGCTGCCACAGGAAAAACTTATGGAAGTGGTAAAGAAAATTGCCGCCCTGGACTACGTGGATGCCGTCTACTACGACCTGAGCAACAAGCCCCCCGCAACCTTTGGCTGGGAGTAAGATTTATTCATCATTGACCCTAAACCCGCACCTTATTTCTTCCGAAAAAGAAATGAGGTTAATTTGGCTTTTGATTTTGCAGTATCAGTATACTTGCAAGACAAAGGCTTTGCGGAGTATAATAGTCTGTCATGCCAGGATTAAAACAGCTTAAGCAGCTGAACACCGATATGCTCAATTTCGGTGACGAAGTAAAATTACGCTCTTCACGAGGGGAAAAACCTGTTACCATTCCCATTCCAAAAGGCATTACTATAGAAGACGATTCTGAAGACTTTAAGAATGGAATGCCGGAACTTTCAGAAGAAGAGCAGCTTCAGGCAGATGCCGCTGAGCGTGAGAGAGAACGTGAAGCAAATGATTTTTCTGACATAACGGGTTCCGGTGAATCTGACGAAAGTGAAAGTTCCGGTGCAAAAAGTGCCTCAAAACAGGAAAGCCTTGACATGTCAGACCTCCTTGCTCCTTCCATGGACATGGATCTTTCTGACCTTGACTTAA
>JAEEKM010000286.1 GCA_016282455.1 Treponema sp.
ATTTGTTTTGTAATTTTACTGCGAGTTTTTCCTAGGAAAAACTCGAGGGGTTCAGATTGCAGGAGGCAAACTGAACCCCATTGCGTGATTCCATTTTTGCTCCGGGGTCAGCAGACTTTTTTTGTTTTCATACTCCATATTTTTTCTCCTATAAATATAATGCTTTAATTCCGCCGAATTTTAGTTGCGTCATTGAGGGCGCATTAAATGTTTAACGGTTTAACTGCGAGTTTTGCCTTGCAGAACTCGGGTAGACAAATTATAGGCGGTAATTTGTCTTACATATATATATGGGGGTAAAAGAGTGCAGTTGGACAAATAAAAATGAAAAAAAATTAATTTTTTTTCAAAAAAACTGGTCTGTTTTAACGGTGGTCATAACGGACTGGTTGATGTAGATACTCTTGTAGCTGCCGCCAGCGGAAGTGCTGCTCCAGTTGCAAAGAGCGGACTCAAGTTCATGACCTGGACAATGCTCGGAGCACAGGGAAAGTTTAACCTTGCCGGAACAGATAAGGGCATGGATTCTGCCGGAATCAACCTTACTTCATATCTGAAGTTTGCAGGCAATGCTCTTCCAAACGTTCCTGTTTACGTAGAAGTAGCTCTTGCCGAGCAGAAGGGATTTGATAACCTCTACAAGAAGGGAACCACTGAGTTTAAAGACGGTGCAATGAACCTTCTCGTGGACACAGTATTTGATCCCGTTTACTACTATGGCGGACAGGCAGAAGCAAAAACCTACCTTGGACATTTCAAGGGTGGAATTGAAACAAAATATGTAAACTGGACAACCGGTTACAAATATGCAAAACTCCCCCCACACACCAACGTAAACTGGAATACAATCGACAAAGAATGGGAAGCCGGTTACAACAGTGTAGGTGGCTACAACCAGTTTGAGTTCGGTAAGGGACTTAAAGAACTGATTTCAGATGCAACAGAAGGTCTTGTACAGGCAGAGTTCGTTGTTGCACCTAACCGTTCAGCAGACCGCGCAGGAAGCCAGTATGGTCTTTATGCTTACGCAGACGCAACAATCAACGGAAACCAGTATGTGGACTTCCAGTTGAACCAGGCATACGGAACTTCTTTCGATGACTTCTACAAGAGTCTTCTCGAGGAAGATTTCATCGTCGGTTATAAAGGAAGCTTCGGTGATCCAAAAGACTGGGGTTCTGTAACTGTAAAGGCTAACTACCTTATGAACATGTATGGTTCAAAACTTAACGCTGACGGCACAAAGAGCTATTACAAGCCTTCTACATCTGATGTTGGAAACGTTAGAGAGAGCACAGACTTCGCTCTTGACAACATGGCTGGTAATGTGAACGTAACATTCTCAAACGACACAATCAATGCAGTGCTCGGTGGACGCTTCCGTGGTGTTCAGGCAAGCATGATGTACGTTGAGGAAGGTGCAGACGACCACACAAACATCAGCGACCAGCTCGGTTCTGTAAACCACTGGCGTGCATGGGCTAACGTAAACGTTAATCTCATGTATGATGCCCTTAACATTGGTATCCGCCCCTACGCTCAGGCAACCCTTAACAAAGATGCATGGAACGGAAAATACGCAGGAAAAGACAAGGACAACTTCAAGATTGACGTAAAGCCATACTTCACTGTTGACCTTAACGAAATGATCGACTTCCCTGCAGTAATCAAGGGATCTGCTGAAATGAACTACATGACAAAAGAAGCTGACTACTTCACACGTGGTTCTTCAACTTCTCCATTTGCTGTACTTGCCGGTTCACTCCGCTATACACAGACATTTGAAGACAGTGCATTCAAGAAGCTTGATGTGCTCTATTCATTCGACAACACAGATTCAAACCTTCTCTGGAACACAGTTCTTGCTTCATGTGACACATCATTCGGATGGTCATTCCAGGCAGGTGCTGGTCTCCGCACAGCATGGGAAGGTTCTCTTGCAGAAACTGTAAGCCCATTTGGAGCATTCCTTGGCGGCTTTACAAAACTCCCTGTTCTCCAGAAGCCCACATTCTATGTACAGGGCATGTATGGAATGGATCCTTACAACGAGTTTAACGATGGTCCCACAGCCTTCCGCATGAGCGATTCTTATGACGACCTGCTCAAAGATGGTGTGAACGACTATGCAAACAACGCTGCTTTCCGCATCGGCCTGCAGTGGGATCTCTAATCTAAGGAGGAACGACAACATGAAAAAATTATCAATCGTTTCTATGATTGGTGCGGCTGCCTTGAGTACACTTGCGCTTACAGGATGCCCCACAACAAACCCAGATGCAGAATATCTGAACAGTGCAACAGCAATTTTTGCTGTAGGCACAGGTGCAAAGTTCGAAAAGGACGGAGCAGAAGTTTATTGGGACTTTGGAAATGATAACTGGGCTCATGCTCAGAAAATGGTTGCAGGTGACAGTAATGTCTTCACTGCTGAAATTGAAGCAGTAGATCCAAAAGTAGAATTTAAGATTCTGATTGATGAACTTAACTGGAGTAATCAGGCTCACAATGGTCCTACTGAAATTGTTTTGGATAGCAACGGAAAAAGCACTCCAACCACTTGGGTAGTATCCGATGGTGGAATGGCAA
>JAEEKM010000287.1 GCA_016282455.1 Treponema sp.
CAATCGGTCAGATAATTATGGAAGAAGAAATCTGCGACAGATCAAAAACGCAGATTATCTGCAAAGAATAAAATATCAGGAGGACTAGAATGGCAATTACAGTAAATCTTCGTTACACAGGAAAAAAAGGTGCGGCTCAGGCCTTTGCCCAGGAAATGATTTCAAGCGGAACAGTTGAGAAAATCAGAGCTGAAAAAGGAAATCTTCGCTATGAATATTATCTGCCCTTTGGTGAAGAAAAAGCCGGTGGCGACGCCGATGACACAAGCGAAACCATCCTCTTAATCGACTCCTGGGAAAATCAGGAAGCAATAGACCTTCACCACGCAAGCCCAATGATGAAAACAATTGCCTCTCTTCGCGAAAAATACGACCTGCACATGACCATCGAACGTTTTGTTTCTGATGATAAAATTCCTGAGCAGGATAAAGCTTTCATAAGAAAGTAAATCTTGTCTAAAGATGGTGTAAAATTTTGAAAAATTACTAGAGACTTTCAAGGCAGAAAATGATCAGCTTGTTGAAAGGGAAAATTGAATTTTCTAAAAAAGGCAGTAAAAATGAAATGACTCAATTAAGAATTTTTTCACCTTATCAATTAGAGTCAATTTTATATGTTCCAGAAATTATAAAAAATACAATATACAAAATCAGTTGTACCCATAGATAAATATGGAAGAAGATATTATGACCATAGAATAACAGAAATAGAAAAAGGGAATCTAATCGACAACATCGACTCCGTGACAAATGAAGCTGCTGCCAACCATCTCCCTTTCTGTAACTACGATAATAGACTTCTTAGGATTTGTCAATGTATACAAAAACCATATCTCGATGAAAACTAATTCGTAAGCGATTTTGTTCCTTATAATTAAGAGGTGAATTACTTGGATGAGAAGAAACTGGAAGTTATGAAGATGGTTGTTGATGGCGAAAACAATTGCCTCTCTTCGTGATAAATACGACCTGCTTTTTATAAACCTATTTTAAAGCAAAACTTTAATGACAGAAAATAATTATTAATTCAAAATAATCATAGTGGGTGTAGAGATGGCACTTGTTGTATCCTGGGGGAATCAAAATAATGCAACCAGTAAGCCTATGAGCGCACAGGCTGGAAGACCTATTAAAGTTCCAATACAGCTCTGCTTTATATGAAAAAGATAATCTTTGTATTCTTTCATATCCTCAGTTCCCGGAATGCGCATTCGTTTTGAATGACAGAACCATAAACAGTCAATAACCAGTGCATCAAACCAGGTAATTGAAAGCCAGATTATAAAGGAATCTAGAAAACCTTCCGTAAATGTTTCTGCATGATTTACTTTTTTCAACACCAGTACAGAAAGAATTACCAGAACAATCACTGCTAAAGTTTTGCGGATAATATCTTTTGCTGAAAATCTCTTTTCTGTATTTTCTATAAGCCCCAGTTCAACACAGCGCTTTCTGATTTCAGGAGGATAATCGCTGATAACTCCTAAGGGATTTTTTACGTCAATTGGTATAATTACCAGAGTAAATAATCCGATTGCAATAAGACATTCAATAAAAAGTATCATAATCCCTCTTTTGCCTTTCCATTCTGTAGTTACAGGGGTGACGACCCTCCAAAAATTGACGGTCGTTATACCTTTTTCGGTAAAAATTGAACCCATCATCAACCTTTATGATCTGATAGCCTAATTTTTTGTAAAAAGCATTTGTCCGCTCATTCCAGCATGGGGTATCCAGATTAAACTCAGTAGCACATGGAAAAATCTTTTCTATGCAATCCATCAACTGGATTCCGTAACCCTTTCTATGATATACGCTATCAATAAAAATCCTGCCAATGTATATACTTTTTTCTGTTTCATCCGGAAATACAATGGCGGCCCCTACCAGATCTTTTCCTTTCATTGCTTGAAACAAATGCCCCTCACTGGCCATTTGTTTATGCCATTCTACTGAATCATATTCAGGAGGAAAGTCTCCTTTTACTCCGCCAACATTTACATCTGTTTTAAAAGCTCTGATAGAAATATCTACGATCTTTTCTACCTGATTTGTTTCTGCTTTGACAATATACATTCCACTTCTCCTGTAATATGATCTTTCACTTGGAAAGATTCCTACAACTAAAGTCCTCTATATCTTTCTGAGGAACCTTTGCAAAAACGGCGGAACAGGTTTATCATTCAAAGTAAAAGATATCTTCAAACTTTTTGTCCAGGGCAACACATAGTATAAGTGCAAGTTTTGCGGTTGGACAAAACTGAAGAGTTTCTATGGAACTGATTGTATTTCTGGAAACTCCAACCATCTGTGCAAGGTCTGACTGTGAAAGTTTTCTTTCTGTGCGAATATCTTTTAAGCGATTTTTAAGGACAAGATTTTCGTTCATCTTTTTCTCCAAATTAAAAGAGCCCTGATAATTCAAAGATAAATGCTGCCACACACATAATGAAAAAGATCAGATATACAATGGCGACCCAGAATTCATGTTTCTTTTTAAGTTTTGCATATTTCACAAAGAAAGCAACCGTAAGCATCCCAAAAAATACTATCCAGCATTGAATGGAAATCTTCTTTGTGAAAATAAAATTGAGTATTGAAACAAGTGCACAAAATCCAAAAGATGAAAAATATGCAATTTTTGCAGCTACCTTCTGAACTTCCAGATCTTCAATATCTTTTCCGGCATTTTCACTTCGGCTTTTCTCAAGGATCTCTTCTTTTGTCATACCCTACCTCTTGCTGGTAATTTTATATTCCAATACATTTTTTGTGCAAGCCTTTACACATTCCCCGCATAAAATGCATTCTGCTGATTTAATCTCGCCCTTCTGCAAAAGCTGAGTAACATTCAGGCTCATAGGACAAACCTTTTCACATTTCTTACAGGCAATGCAGTTTTCTTTTTTAGATTTGATTTTCAGCTGCGGTAAATGCAGAAGTCTTCCAACTTTATAACCAAAAATCATAAAGGGAGCCATCCAGCAGATGTAGTGACAGTTTGCCCTCTTACCATGAATCAAAGCTGGAATCAAAAATAAAATCACAATTCCGTAATAAATTACATAACCGTAAATATCAGAAATTGAAATTCCATGCTCGGTCATAAAAAACGGCTGAATTGTGTAATCACCTTTTCCAAGGACATTGCAAATAATTATTCCGCTGAGCCACACAAGCCAGATTCCGTATTTGATGTAATTACGCCAGCCCTGTTTTGGAGCCTTGTCTGAAATCTGTGCAAAACATTCGCACATTCCGCCTGTAGGACAAAAAAAGCCACACCAGATACGGCCGAAGAATAAACCAAGAATGAACATCAGAGAAAAGACAATAAAGCTTCCATTGATGATATGCCGCATGGCTGCCATAATAATCAGATAAGGTGAAAAGTAATAAATCGTAATTGGAAAAAGCAGCATGCTTATTATAAGCGTAAACCTTCGGATTTTCTGTAAAGTCATAATTCTCTCCTGCCAAGTAAACTTGGTATAAATCAAATTATAGAATTGCCAAGTAAACTTGTCAAGTGCTGCAATTTTATGCTAAAATGCCCCCGCACTTCTTGCAGTCATTCTGATTTTTGTGGGACTTATCGGGTTTCATGAATCAATCACATGGAGCAAAGTCCTGGGTGTTGCAATCTGCCTTGTAGGATTGTATTTTATTAATAAGAAATAGGAGTACGCACATGTTCAGACCAATGAGAAGATTCAAGCAGCAAATTAGTGACGCTGAATGCAAAGAGATTTTGAAAAATGAAAAACGAGGAGTTTTATCACTGCTCGGCGATGACGGATATCCTTACGGACTTCCACTTTCACACTTTTA
>JAEEKM010000288.1 GCA_016282455.1 Treponema sp.
CATGAACAGTATGTGATGCTGCGCCCTGAACTAAAAGTTCCCCACATGGGCTGGAATGATGTTACTTTTATAAATGGTGGAAGCCGTTATTGCAAAGAGGTTTCTGATCACAGTGATTTTTATTTTGTTCACTCCTACGTTATTCAGCCTGCAGACCCAACAGTAATCAAAGGTTATGCTGACTACGGAACAATGGTTCCCGCTATCGTAGAAAAAGATAATATTACCGCCTGCCAGTTTCATCCGGAAAAATCTGGTTTACCCGGTTTACAGCTACTTAAGAATTTTGTGGAGGGCGTCTGATGTTAAAAAAACGCATTATCATTTGTCTTGATGTAAAAGACGGACGCACTACCAAAGGCGTAAAGTTTAAGAATAACCTCGACATTGGTGACCCTGTTGAAATGGCAAAAGAATACTACAAACAGGGTGTAGACGAACTTGTCTTTTATGACATTATGGCAAGTGCAAGCGGTCGTGGTCCTATTCTTGATTTAATCAGTCGTGTAGCAAGCCAGGTTTTTATTCCCTTCTGTGTGGGTGGAGGAATTGGTTCTCTTGAAGACATTCGTTCTACGATTCTTGCGGGGGCAGAAAAAGTTTCCCTTAACTCACAGGCTGTAAAAAATCCCTCTCTCATAAGTGAAGGTGCCCGGGTTTTCGGAAACCAGTGCATGGTGCTTGGAATGGATGCTGCCCGTGACCCTTCCATGCCTTCCGGTTACCGCGTTTACATTAACGGTGGCAGGGTTGCAACAGAACTTGATGCGCTTGACTGGGCCAAACATGCAGTGGAACTTGGGGCTGGTGAAATTGTCCTTAACTCAATTGATGCTGACGGAACTAAAGCAGGCTACGAGATTCCCCTTACAAAAATGATTAGCGAAGCAGTGAGTGTTCCCGTGATTGCTTCCGGTGGTGGTGGAACTCCCGAACATCTTGTGCAGGTGCTCACTGAGGGTAAAGCAGATGCTGCCCTCATTGCAAGTATGGTGCATGTTGACGGTTACACAGTGCCCGGCATTAAAAGCGATCTTGAAAAAGCCGGAGTCCCCGTCCGCCACGCCTAACCCCTGTCATTTCGACCAGACGTAGTTCTCCTGTCATTTCAACCGAACGAAGTCCCTATGTCATTTCGACCAGACGTAGTCCTCTTGTCATTTCGACCGAACGAAGTGAGTGGAGAAATCTACAGTTGTTTCCCCAAAACAATACGGCTTTCTAAAGCATACTTGATGTGACAGGTTCAGGTTATTGTTTGTTTACTAAACAGAGTATCTTGCCCGGCTTGTGTCCGTTTCAAAAACATCCACTGCAAAAAGACTTGCCTTTTCTTTGTTTTCATCCGGTGAAAGTTCCGGCATTTCCTCACAGATGCGCCTGAAAATGTACATGGAAATTCGTTCCGCACTTGGATTCTGTTTAAACTCTTCTATATTATTTAAATTTGTGTGATCCAGTTCTTTGCAAACTGTGCGCAGTGTTTTTTTCAGCACGGAAAAATCAAGAAGCATTCCTCCTTCGTCAAGAACACTTCCCCTTGCATGAGCAAAAACCTTGTAATTGTGTCCGTGAAGGTTCTCGCACTTCCCATGATAATCCCGCAAAAAATGCGCCGCACTAAAACCAGCCTCAACTCTAACTTCAAACATGCCGCTAGTATGGCTTTAAATGTTCTGTAAGTCAAGTAAATGTGGTTTAAAAAGCACACGGATGTGCGTACGCAAACTTTGTAAAGGGGATATGCTAGTTTATGCGTAGCAGAAACTAGCGGGAAGAATTTTGCAGGGAGGCAAAATTCTTCCCCTGTAATGATATAAAAAAAACTTTTGATAATCATTATCATATTGACACGATGCCCGAAAAACGCTAATTTGATAACACTTATCAATTTTAGCAGGGCATTGCATGCAGACAAACAAGACGTCCTATCATACAAAACAGCAGGAAAGACTTCTCACTTTTTTACAGAAAACCGGTGGCCGACATGTTACGGTAGAAGAAATCTGCACCCATTTTGCAAAATCTTCATCTCCCATTGGAATTGCAACAATCTACCGTAACCTTGAAAAGCTTGTTTCTCAGGGAATCGTTTCAAAATACATTGTAGACGAAAACACTGCCGCCTGTTTTTCTTACCAGGGTGGCTGTGACTGCGAAGAAAAGGCAAGGCACTTCCACTTAAAATGCGAAGAATGCGGAAAACTTATTCATTTAGAATGTGAACAGATAGACGAAATAGAAAATCATCTTTTAAGCGAACACGGTTTTTCTTTAGACCCCATGAGAACGGTTTTATACGGAACCTGTGCCCAGTGTACAAAAAAATCATCTAAAAAAGGAGATAAAAATGAAAAATAAAACTTTTACCTGTCTTACACTTTTACTGATTATTGTTCCCATGCTCTCAATTTCCTGCAGCAAAAACAATTCTGCAAAATCAGATAAAATCAAAATCGTAACAACAATATTCCCTGAGTATGAGTGGGTAAGGGAAATCCTTGGAGAAAACAAAAGTCATGTAGAACTCACGCTTCTTCTTGACAACGGGGTTGACCTTCACAGCTACCAGCCCAGTGTTCAGGATATTGCCCGCATTTCTTCTGCCGACCTTTTCATTTATGCCGGCGGTGAAAGTGATGGATGGGTAGAAGATGTTTTAAGAACTGCCCACAATCAGAAACTCCGTTCCTTAAACCTGCTTGAAGCTCTTGGAGAAAATGCAAAGGAAGAAGAAATTATAGAAGGCATGGAATGTGAAGTAGAAGAAGATGAGCATGAAAGCGAACACGAAGAAACAGAATATGATGAGCATGTCTGGCTTTCTCTGCGCAACGCAAAGTTTTTCTCAGAAAAAATCACAGACCTTCTCTGCCAGATGGATTCGTCAAACGAAAAATCCTACCGCGAGAACTTTGAGGTCTATGCAAAAAAACTTGACTCTCTGGATGCCTCTTTCACTTCTGTAGTAAATGCTTCACAGAAAAAAACACTGATCTTTGGAGACCGCTTCCCCTTCCGTTATTTTACAGACGACTACGGCATTAACTACTACGCCGCCTTTGTGGGATGTTCTGCAGAAACCGAAGCGAGTTTTAAAACAATCGCCTTCCTTTCCCAAAAACTAGACGAATACCAGCTTAATTATGTAATAAAAATTGAAGGAAGCGAAGACAAAATTGCCCGTACAATCATCCAGAACAGCAGGCAGAAAAATGCACAGGTACTCACTTTGAATTCCATTCAGTCAGTCACCGAAAAAGAAAAAAATAACGGAGTAACTTATCTTTCCATAATGGAAGATAATCTTAACGTAATTAAAACTGCGCTTAACTAATAAAAAATTAAGGAGCCGCTATGGTTTGTCTTGAGTGCGAAAACCTTTCGCTTGGATACGGAGCCCATACCGTTGCAAAGAACATTTCTTTCACCCTTAACACGGGAGACTATCTTTGTATTGTGGGAGAGAATGGAGCCGGTAAATCCACTCTCGTAAAAACTCTTCTTGGTTTACAAAAACCTCTCGGAGGAAAAATCAGGGCAGGGGAGGGCTTTTCCTTAAACAGCATTGGTTATCTTCCTCAGCAAACCATGGTGCAGAAAGATTTTCCTGCTACAGTTCAGGAAGTAGTGCGTTCAGGTCTATTGAGCCGCAAGGGTTTCTTTTCCTTTTACACAGAAAAAGACAGACGCCGTGCCGCACAGGTAATGGAAGAACTTGGCATAACCGCTCTTGCAAAAAAAAGTTACCGTGAACTTTCGGGCGGTCAGCAGCAGAGGGTTCTTCTTGCCCGTGCCTTGTGTGCTTCTGAAAACATGTTGCTTTTAGATGAACCTGTTGCAGGATTAGACCCTGTCGTAACGGAAGAACTTTATTCCCTCATAAAAAAACTGAACGAAAACGGAATGACAATCATCATGGTCACTCACGACATTCAGGCTGCAATAAAATACGCAAGTCACATTCTTTACGTTGGAAGTGAACCTCTCTTTAATTCACGGGATGTTTTCCTTCACAGCTCTCCGGGAAAACGCTTTAGTTTTGGAACAGTAGTTCAGGAGGAAATCCATGACTGAGTTTTTAAATTATCTTTCTTACCCCTTTGTGCGCTATGCAATCATCACTGGAACACTGATTGCCCTCTGTTCATCCCTTCTTGGTGTTACCCTTGTTCTCCGCCGTTTTTCTTACATAGGTGACGGTCTTTCTCATGTTGCCTTTGGTGCCATGGCTTTTGCTGCAGTAATCGGCATGAAAAAAAATGAAATGGTTCTCATGCTTCCCGCAACCATTCTCTGTGCAATCCTTTTATTATGCGGCGGTGAAAAAAGAAAAATAAAAGGGGATGCTTCCATAGCCATGCTTTCCGTAGGTTCCCTTGCAGTGGGTTATCTCTTAATGAATCTCTTTTCTACTTCAACAAATATTTCCGGAGACGTCTGCAGTACCCTCTTTGGTTCTACCTCAATCCTTACCCTTTCCAGACTGGAAGTAATACTCACAATAATCTTAAGTGTTGTGGTAGTTGCAGTTTTCCTTTTAATGTTCAACAAAATCTTTTCCGTAACCTTTGACGAATCATTTGCCCAGGCAACAGGACTGCGCACAAACCTTTACAATCTTCTTTTTGCAGTAATCATTGCAGTTGTAATCGTTCTTGCCATGAATCTTGTAGGCTCCCTTCTCATTTCAGCCCTGGTAATTTTCCCGGCACTTTCTGCAATGCGGGTCTGCAAAAGTTTTAAGGGCGTGACAATCTGTTCTGCAGTTATGTCTACAGTCTGCGCCCTTCTTGGAATGTTCATTGCAATCGTAAAAGGAACTCCGGTCGGTTCAACAATTGTTGTGGTAGACATTATTCTTTTTGCAATATCTTCCCTTATATCTTTCGTAGTTGGAAAAAAATGAAAAAGATTAAAATAAAAAACAGCGCATTGCTTATCCTGCTTGTATCTGCCGTCACTTTATTTTCCTGCAGTAAAAAAAATGCCGCCCTGCCGGTTTCACAGTCTTTCACATTTGAAGAAAATCTTGTAACCCTGGCGGAGGAAGATGGTTTAACAAATGAAAGTATTTCGTCAGACGTAGACCTGGACATTTCTAAAATGAGTGCAACCATGGTTTACGCAGAAATATTCAACATGATTATAGAACCTGAGCGTTATGTGGGAAAAACAATCCGCATAAAGGGGCAGTTTTATGTTTATGAAAAAGAAGATCAGGAACCTTACGTAAATGGAAGTTCCAGAGTATATGCCTGTGTCATTCAGGATGCAACTGCCTGCTGTGCCCAGGGACTGGAGTTCAGGCTGGAAAAGGAAATGAAGTATCCGGAAGATTTTCCCGAACTGTATTCTATAGTAACGGTTGTGGGAACATATTTTTCCGAAGAGATAAACGGCATAGAGTATACAGGCTTGAAGAATGCCCGCTTTGAATGATAAAATGGAGGCATGACAATGAATAACATTACTACAAAAAGAGCAGACTATATTTCCTGGGATGAATACTTTATGGGAGTTGCTCACCTTGCAAGTTTCCGTTCAAAGGATCCCAATTCACAGGTGGGTGCCTGCATTGTAAGTCAGGATAATAAAATTCTTTCCATGGGTTACAACGGCTTCCCCCGGGGCTGTTCAGACGATGAGTTCCCCTGGGCAAGAGAAGGCGAAATGCTTGATGTAAAATACACCTATGTAACCCACAGCGAACTCAATGCCATACTAAACTTTCGCGGCGGTTCCCTCGAAGGCAGCAAAATGTTCGTTACCATGTTCCCCTGCAACGAATGTGCAAAAGCAATAATTCAGTCAGGAATAAAAACCGTTGTCTATGCAATAAACAAATATGACGGAACTCCCAGTGTGGAAGCCTCAAAACGCCTCATGAATGCAGCAGGTGTCCGTTATTACCAGTACCAGCCCACCGGCAGAAAAATAGAAATTGGTGTTTGATTTTTCAGTTTTATGAATTATAATAAAAGAAATACAAGGAGGATTGTATGAAGAAACTACTTACACTGCTTCTCGTGGCAGCAACAGTTTCCCTGGGTGCATTTGCTCGCGGTGCAACATGGAATTTTACTTTGGGTGCAACAATGCCATATTCTCAGTTGGATTATACTGACTCCGATGCAACTATTACACAGCTGAACTATGGTGGACAGGGTGCAGTAACCTGGATTGGAAACAGTGGATTTACCCTCCGCTCATCCTTTGCCGCAGGACTTGCAACTTCAAAAGGAATGACTGTTTCCGGAACAGAAACACAGGGTGCTTTCCAGAACCTTTCTATTGGACTTGGTGTTTCACCGGTAAACAAGAATAATGTTTTCCTTGGCTTTACTGGAATGCTTGGACTTGAACTTTCCGAGTACACCGTTGTCACTAAAGAAACTGTCAGTGCCGTTGAGCACACTTACACAGATGCCCGCATCCTTACAACCTTCAGTGTTGGTGCAGATCTCTTTGCAGGTGTTCGCCTTACAAAACATCTTGGTCTCTATGCAGATGTAGCAGGCCGCTATGTACTTGCCGGTGGTGACGGAACTGCAACAAACGACTCTTACACCGACACAGACGGAAAAATCGTTTCAATAACTCTCCCACAGGCAGACCCCGCTGGCATAAAAGGAAAATTCCTCGTACAGCCTTCAGTTGGTCTTGTCTGGACACTCCGCTAGAATTTTTCTGCGCCGTCCTTTACTGGGATAACCGCCCTTCCGCCCTTCGCTCACGCTCATTGCTTGCAGCAAAGCCTCAGGCTCTGCCGCAACCAACTGCGGGGCTCCACCGCGGGGCGGCTTTTTTTTTACCAGAAACTGGTCGTGAACTGTATATTTTGCGATTATTTTTTGTCATCATTATTATATTGAAAAAACTTCAATCCTGTACTTTCAACAGAAGTTTTTAATTCTACAGGATTTTCATGTTTTTCATTAACCGGGTATTCTTTTACATAACCACCGAAAATCCATACGTTATAAACATCCCCTTCATTTCTAAAAAACGGATCATGTTCCTGCTGCTGAATATAATACCAGGGTGCTGTAATTCCATCTATTGTTTCTGTTTCAACTGTTTTTGCAATGTACCCGTCAATCACCATCCCTTTAAACACAACTCTTCGAGTCTGTTCGACCCAGCCATTACATCTAAAATCACAGCCTTTTATTTCAACCACTTTTCCGTTTAAGGAATTTGTATTCCTCATTTTTAGATTTTCTGTAATGTATATTTCATTATTGACTTTGTAAGCCTTTATCCCATTTATTTCTATAATCATGTCTGATGGAATTTTTTTTACAGACCAGAAATAAGATTTATCTTCAAGGTTATACAGAGAACCGATAAATGTACCATTATTTGAATCGGGTAAATAACGATATTTTGAATTGAAATTTAGGTTTCCATTATTATCTGTACTGATGCTTTTATTAGCCCATTCACTTCCTTTTACATTGGAAAAAGAAATGATGCCTTTATTGATTGAATAATTTCCTTCAAAATTATAACCGTCACCACCTTTGGTTCTATAATCAGAAACAAAAGTATTATCATTATTAAATTTCAGATATTCCCCAAAAATATTTTGAGTCACAAAAGCTTCTTTTATTTGGGCATCCGTTAATTCATTAGTTTGCGAAAAAACTTTTGCGATAAAAAATAAAGCAAATAAAACTACAGCAATTTTTTTCATTTTTTTTCTCCTTAAAACAATGCCCTGGTGCAGGCGTCCCCTTAAATTATTTAATTTGCCCAGGATGGAAAACCTTTTTTTGCTAAACAAACGATTCTTCATTCTAGCATGCTCTGCGGTAATTTTCAATTTTTTTATAAATACGCAGGAGCATCGTTCAAGGGTTAAAATTTTCCATAACTGGCGGCGGCTTCTTCCGGGGTCAGACTGCCAAGGATTACTTTTTGAAAAGCGGTGCGAAGCTGTTTGTTTGCGTTGTCGGTTAGTCCGAGGGCGCTTGAGTAAAGGGGAGTGCATTCGATTAAGGAGGCATAGATTTCGTCAAAAGAATAATCGGTGGAAGTTGTGATGAGACGCTTTATTTTTGCAAGATTGTTGAGTTCCTCAGTTCTTACAAGAAAACGGAGAAATTCATTTGCTACGGCAAGGTTTGCTGACTCTTTGGTTACGGAAAAACAGACTGCAGTTGAATTTAGAAAATCGTTTTTTTCATTCGAGGAGGGGAAGGTGCGGAAACTGTATCTGAAGGGCTTTTGTATAAAACTGTCTGACTGTGATTCTCTTTTTAAGGTTCCCGAAACGGTGTCTGTGTCGCAGAGCATGAGGGGAACGTCGCCTTCAAAAAAACGCATGATTACTGCATTGTATTTGTCTTTGAGTGTAAGGCAGCTTTCAAGGTCAATAAAGCCTTCTTTCATAAATGCATCAACCCATTCAAGGCTGGGTTCAAGATATTTCCCTGCGGCAGGATCAAGTTTGTTTAAGAGTTCTATTGCCGTCTGGTTCTTCTCTATTGTCCTGAAAAAATGTGTGTAGATTATTGGAATTGAAATGAAGTTGTCAGGGTAAGAGAGGATGGGGCTTTTGTAACCGGAGGCTTTTAGTTTTCTGCAGCATTCAAGAAGTTCTGTGTAGGTGCGGGGGAGGAGAAGTTTTTCTTTTTTGAAAAGGTCTTCGTTTACAAGCATTCCGTATGAGCCTGAAAGAACGGGGACCATTGGAACACTTCCGTCTTCTGTGTTTGGAACGAGTTCCTTTCTGATTGTTGCAAGGTTAAAGCCGAGACTTTTTTCATCTGCCATGTTTTCTGCAGAGTCAAGAACTGTTTTGTAGTCTGGTCTTCCCAGCATCCATGGAAAGGTCATGTAGATGTCGGGGGCTCCCTGGCCTGCCATTGCAGTTTTTATTGTAGATTTGTAGTTGTCGAGATAGGAAAAAGTGAATTCCACTTCAGGGTAAAATTCATTGAAGCGGTCAAACTCTGCTTCCAGTGCTTCGAAGTTTTTGTAGTTTCCTGCAATGTGAATCTGGCAGGCGGTATTTTTTGAAAGGCGGGGTTTGAAACTTTCTGAAACAGATTTTTTTCCACTGCAGGACA
>JAEEKM010000289.1 GCA_016282455.1 Treponema sp.
AACTGGAATCCCTCTTTGCCACAGACCACAAAAAAGTTTTCTGGGAAATGTTTGACAACAGAAAACCCCAGTGGCTCAAAGATTTTTTCAGAAAGAACGGTTACTCAGTTACAGACGAAGCCGTAGACCAGATTCTGGAGATGATAGAAAACAACACGGAAGCCTTAAAAAGTGAATGTTCCAGATTTTTCTTCTGCTTTGACAAAGGCCACACCATCTCCACAGATGACGTAGACAAAATACTTTCCCACAACAGGGAAGAAAATGCCTTTACACTTTTTGAAGCAATGGCAGACAACACCAGGTCTCCCAAACAGAGACTGGAAACTTCCCTGGAAATATTACAGAAAATCCGTCTTTCAAAAGACTCAAACCCCACCGCCCTCATTTCAGGACTAAGTTACTGTTTCCGACAGCTTCGTTCCTGGCACACAATAAACGGCAAGGGAATGAAGGCTACAGACGCCCAGCTCAAAGCCGCAGGTTTTGCAGGAAAAACAAATCAGGCCCGTTACAAAAAAGCCGCACAGGTTTGGGGTTCAGGCGCAACAGCCAGCATACTTTCCCTTCTTGCAGGCACAGACCTTGCCACCAGAGAAAGCGGAAATGCCCTTCAAGACAGCCAGCTCACTTTGATGATTTATTCCATTGTAATAAAAAACGGAGTCTACTGCTCCACTTACGAAGAAAACTAAAGCATGGAGGTTCCCCATGAAGACAAAATGTTTTTCTCTGACTTTATTCATTTTTGCATTACTTACTTTTTTTTCATGCCAGTCATCAGGAAATTCACAAAACCAGGAAACAGGACTCTGGACCATTAGTCCCACCTTCACTCACGACCCGTCAATAATTCATGCAGACGGAATGTACCACATGTTCTTTACCGCAAACGGAATCGGACACATGATTTCCGCTGACGGTGTATACTGGCGAAACACAAACGCAGTTTTCCCCTTCCCCTTAAAATGGTGGAAAGAATACGTTCCCTCAAAAACAGACTTTAACATCTGGGCCCCGAACATAAGCGAATACAAGGGAACATATCTTCTCTTTTACTCCGTTTCTACTTTCGGAAGCAACACTTCCTGCATAGGGCTTGCCACCACAAAAAACCTCATGGAAGGTAAATGGGAAGACAAGGGGCTCATCATAAACTCCACGGGAAGCAATTTTTACAACTGCATTGATCCCTGTTTTATAGAAGACGGAGAAAAAATCTATCTTTCCTTCGGTTCCTTCTGGAACGGCATTTTCATTACAGAACTGGACACAGAAACATTTCTTCCCAAAGACAGCCCTCAAAACATAGCACGCCGCCCTGTGGAAACTGCAATAGAAGGTCCTTCAATTTTCAAGGCAGACAACGGCTGGTATTACCTGATTTGTGCCTATGATTTTTGCTGCAGGGGAACACAATCTACTTACAACACCCGTTACGGAAGGGCAGAGACTATTACCGGTCCCTACCTGGACGAAAATGGAGTTCCCTTAACAAAAAGCGGAGGTACCCGTTTACTTTCCACAAAGGGTTCCCGCATTGGCCCCGGCGGAGGAGAAGTTTTTATTACAAAAGAAGGCAAACCCGCACTTGCCCTTCACTACTACGATGCCGCAATGAACGGAACTGCACAGCTACTTATAAAAGATCTTGAGTTCAACCAGGAAGGCTGGATTATTCACTAAGGAGAAAAAAAATGACAGAAGAAAAAAGCAGACAGAGCATTATTGTAAAAACAAGTGTAATCGGTATTCTTGCAAACTGCATGCTTGCCGCCTTTAAGGCAACCGTTGGTTTTCTTTCCAATTCCATTGCAGTTGTAATGGATGCAGTTAATAACTTAAGCGATGCCCTGTCTTCTGTAATAACAATCATAGGCGCAAAACTTGCCAACAAACCTGCCGACAAAAAACATCCCTTCGGTTACGGCCGCATTGAATACATAAGCGCCATGATAATTTCTGTCATCGTGCTTTATGCGGGAATAACCGCCATGGTTGAATCCATAAAAAAAATCATCACTCCTGCAAAACCAGACTACACCCTTACTTCCCTCGTCATCATAGGAGCCGCAGTTTTTGTAAAAATTATTCTCGGACTCTACGTTAAGGGGAATGGAAAAAAAGTAAAATCCGAATCCCTTATTGCTTCCGGTCAGGATGCACTTATGGACTCAATCATTTCTTCAAGCACCCTTATTGCAGCCCTGATTTTTAAGTTTACCGGCTTAAGTCTTGAAGCATACCTGGGAGCAGTCATTTCCATTTTCATCATTAAAAGCGGACTTGAAATGTTAAAGGAAACCCTGAGTGAAATTCTTGGAGAGAGGGCAGAAAGTTCTCTTGCAAAAGACGTTAAAAAAACCATCTGTTCCGTAGAAGGAATTGAAGGCGCCTACGATCTGGTAATGACAAACTACGGACCTGACACCCTTCTTGCTTCCGTTCACATTGCAATTCCAGACACCTGGACCGCCGACAGAATTGATGAAACAACAAGAACCATACAGTCCCTGGTTCATAAAAAACACAACGTGATTATTAGTGCAGTTGGCATTTATTCAGTTAACACAAAAAATGACAGGGCCGCAGAAATACGCAGCAAAACAACTCAGATTGTAATGAGCCATGACCACATACTGCAGATGCACGGCTTTTACTATGATGAAAAAACTTCCCTTATTTCTTTTGATATAATAATCGATTTTGATGCAAAAGACAGGATAAAACTTTACAAAGAAATTTATGACCAGGTGCAGAATACATTCCCGGAATGTACCCTGCACATTCAAATGGACACAGACGCAAGCGACTAAAACTTAAAGTTCACTTTCACTTTCTGCAGTGGAACTTTCACCAGTTGTTTCCGCATCAGACTGAAGTTCCGGAGTGACATTTTCTTCAGAAGGGTTTTCTGATTCTACTTCTACTTCTACTTCAGCCTCAGTATTTTCTGCTTCAGCCTCTGTATTTTCTGCTGCAGTCTCTGTGTTTTCCATTTCAGCAGTATTATTCTCTGCCTTAGGCTTTTTTGAAAAAAGATTTACAACCCAATCCTTAAACTCACCAAACTTAGCCTTACGAACCTGACGTTTTCTTTCTCTTTCGGCATCTTCCCTTTTGTCAGAAAAGTGCTGGTCAGTAATACTCTTGTAAGGATTTTCAAGCGGGCTGTACTGCTTCATGAATTTTTTAATTCCAGACTTACCGTCTTTTTCAACAATGTCCCAGTAACCGGGAAAAACAAAAGCGGGCACTTCACGGAAATAAATCTCAACATAAGAACCGGCGGTTTCCTTAAGAACAATATCCTGCCTGTTTCCTTTTGCAGAACTCTCACTGTCGGAATAAAGCCAGCGGGCATAACTCTCGCCGTTTAAACTTCCGCTTGAAGCAGGCTTACCGTACTGCTTGGTCATCCACTCAAGCTGGGACTTAAACATCACATCCTGCTCATGAGACTCAGGGGTAGAGTTGCGGAGAACAACCATCTGGGTCTTGCGGGACTCAGAATCAAAAACAATATCCACATCGGTAAGAATACCGTTCAGATATCCGCACAAAAAAGTATGGCCCGGTTTGGACTCATCAAAAACAACATCAAACTCATTTGACTGCAGGGTTGCCACAAGATGGTCAGGAGAACCGGAAAGAGTTTCTCCCAAAAAAATAAGCGGTGTTTCTGCAAAAGAAAGGGTCATCAGTAAAGCAAAAAGGAAATAACAAACTATTTTTTTCATCATTCTTCAATTATACAATGCCCTCTCTCATTTTGCAAGTAACAATTATTTAACTTGAGATTTCCGTATAATGTGGTATAATGGAAAAACGAGGCTCATTGATGACAGAAGACGACTCAGTCAAAAATATAATTGTGGGGCGAAAAACCTTTTACATTGTACCAGACGTAACCATGCTCCCAGAATCATATCTCGAAGACTATCTTGCCAAAGGGTACGAAACCTACATCATTGGTGAAGACCGGGTGTGTCCCCTTTCAAAAAAAGTAGAGATGATTATTTCTGTATTCACTGACTCAATTCTCTTCTTTAACATTGATGCCGTTATTGACGGAATTGAATGGCCTTCCTACATCAAAAATCTTCAGACAAGATACGGCGACAGAGTTCTCATTGGTGTCCTTTACACAAAGCGTTCCACCGAAGCAGAAAAAAAGCAGCTGGAAAAATATTACCTTTACGACGTGGGCATTCCCTGCGGCTGCATTGCAATGGAATACCAGAGGGCAAAAAACTTTGCCCTCATAGAAAGAGTCATGTTTGCAAACCAGGCCTGCGGCAGGCGTAAAACCGTACGTGCCTTCTGTGACCGTTCCAGCGAAATGATTTGTGAATACAAAAAACATAAGATTCGCGGAAAAATTGCAGACATAAGCGTAAACCACTTTTCCTGCACCTTTGACATTGACCCGGACATTCCTGAGTATGAAAAAATTTCTCATGCCATTTTCCTGGTTGACGGAATGCACTTTGAGTCCGACGCAGTTCTCATGACAACCCGCAAAATGGATGACCAGACCCTCTACATTTTCTTTTTCATAAAACGCGGTGGCGGAGGTAATGGTCTTGAACAGGAAATTGCCGGCCGGCTTGGAAAAAAGATTTACCAGATGGTAACTTCCCGTGCAAAGGCCCTGATGAATTCCATGTTCGATAAAGCCCGCCGCATTGCAGAAGAAGACTACCCTCTCCTCGAGCAAATATAAAGTATTTGTTCTAAAGAAAACATACTTTACTAATGCCCCCATTTATTGTAGATTTTAAGCAGGAATGGAGATAACAGGTATGTTCTGTGCATACACTCATTTCCTAATTCACTGTGTAAGGAGAAAAAAATGGAATTAAAAGGAAGCAAAACAGAAAAAAACCTGATGGCCGCTTTTGCAGGTGAATCTGAAGCCCGCAACAAGTACACTTACTTTGCCTCAAAAGCAAAAAAAGACGGATACGTTCAGATTGCATCTATTTTTGAAGAAACTGCAAACAACGAAAAAGAACATGCAAAAATCTGGTACAAGCTTTTAAACGGCGGTGTAGGAAGCACAATTGAAAACCTTAAGGCAGCCGCTGGCGGAGAAAACTACGAGTGGACAGAAATGTATCCGACCTTTGCAAAAGAAGCCCGCGAAGAAGGTTTTGAAGACATAGCAAAACTTTTTGAAGGGGTTGCCGCAATAGAAAAAGAGCACGAAGAACGCTATAAAAAACTTCTTGCAAACATAGAAGGCGACCTGGTCTTCTCAAAAGACGGAGACGTTATCTGGCAGTGTGCAAACTGCGGACACATCTGTGTTGGAAAAAAAGCTCCTGAAGTCTGCCCGGTATGCAATCATCCTCAAAGTTACTTCCAGGTTAAGGCAGAAAACTTCTAGTCATGAAAACACTGCGCTCAAGCCTCATTCTGCTTTCAGGCCTCCTGCTTTTTTCCTGCTCACTCAATTACGATGAACAGGTAAACAGCGAAGGGGTGGTTCCGGAATTTATTTTTACAAACACAAGATTTACCCGCTATGAGAACAAAAACCGCACCATGGAACTTGAAGCAGAAAAACTTGAGCAGTACAAAAGCGACTCAGCCTCCTTTGCAAAAAATGCAGTCTTTACCACATGGAAAAACGACGGAAGCATTGACACCAAAGGAAGCTGTGTTTTACTGAGCATAAACACAACAGACAAAATCTACACTCTCTTTAACGACATCATATTAAAAAACGAAGGACAGAATGTGGAGATTCACGCACAGAACCTGCGCTGGGACGGAAAATCAGAACAGCTGGTTTCTGGAAGCAATGACACCGTTCACATAAAAAAAGACAACCTTGAACTTGAAGGAAGCGGATTCTCTGCAAGCGGTGTAAGCCAGAGTTTTCATTTTTCAAAAACAGTTCATGGAACAATAACAGAAAATCAGGAAAAGGGGACAGAAGGTCAATGACAGGAACTCCCGCCGCAAAAAAAATATTCAGCATTATATCAAGCCTCATCATTTTTTCATTCCCGCTTTTTTCAGAGACAATTACCTTTAGTGCCGACAGCATGAGCGGAGTGGCAGGCGACAACTCAGGCCGGACAAGTCTTTCAGGCAGTGCAGAAGTACTTACAGAAAGCATGGAAATAAATGCAGACTCAATAGTTCTCTCAGGAGAAAACTTTCGCTTTATTGAGGCAACAGGGAATGTAAAGGGAAAAAATAAAGAAAGTGCAATGGAGTTTACCTGCGGCAGAATGACTTTTGACAGGGAAACAAAAATTGCCACACTGGAAAACGGAGTAAACCTTACAGACACACAGAACGAAGTAAGTGCACAGGCGGAACTTATTGAATACAATCAGGATGCAGACATTGCAATCATGCAGATTTCCGTTACCCTCAAGCAGAAGGACAACACCTGTTCTGCCGCATACGCAATCTACCGCAAAAAAGACCAGCTGCTTGACATGAGCGGAAACCCAAGAGTACAGCAGGGAAAAGATTCTTTCCGCGCACAGGACATAACCCTTAACCTTCAGACACAGGAAATCACCCTGGACGGAAGAGTACGAGGATCTGTCACAACTTCTTCAAATGAAAAGACTGATAAGACTGAAAAAAACGACAAGCCTGAAAAGAATGAAAAACCAGAAACCCCGCCTGAGGAGAAAAAATGAGCGACATAGAAACTGACTTTCAGACAGAAAGTGAACCCCTTCACTATGACGTGGGCGAACACTGCCTTAGAATTTCTTCGTTATATAAATCCTTCGGAAAAAAACAGGTAGTACGCGGAGTTGAATTCAGCGTAAACACGGGAGAAGTGGTAGGACTCTTAGGACCAAACGGGGCGGGAAAAACTACAACCTTTTACATGGTGGTGGGATTTTACAAACCGACAAACGGAGAGATATTTTTTGATGACCAGAGAATAACAGGACTCCCAATGTACAAGCGGGCAAAACTTGGAATCTCTTACCTGCCGCAGGAACCTTCTGTCTTTAAAAAACTCACTGTAGAAGAAAACATCTGGTCAATCCTTGAAACAAGACGTGACCTTTCAAAAGAACAGAAAAAGCGTCAGCTCGAAGAACTCATAGAAGAATTTGCAATCGGACGAATCCGCAAGCAGCAGGCATACACCCTTTCGGGAGGAGAACGCCGCCGCACAGAAATTGCACGCTCCCTTGCCATAGAACCAAAATTCCTGCTCCTGGACGAACCCTTTGCCGGCATTGACCCCATTGCAGTAGCAGACATCAAGGGCATGATAAAACTCCTTGCCAAAAGAGGCATCGGAATCCTCATCACCGACCACAACGTACGCGACACCCTCGAAATAACCGACCGCGCTATCATCATCTCCACCGGCCAGATAATCACCCAGGGTGGCAAAGAAGAAATCCTCGCCGACCCCCAGGCCCGCGAAATCTACTTAGGAAAAGATTTCTCGATGTAAGGGTCACCTTGACTTTGTGACTACCCGATTATATAATAGTCATTAACTTAATGGCCATTAAATTAACAGTGGTTAAGTTAATTCTGTCTGATGTGTCGCTGCAAGAGAAAGCACAATTCATAAAAATCGGCGGCTGGTGGGATAAAAAATCTCAAAATGAAATTGACATAATAACAGTAAATGACTTTGAAAAAAAATGCCAGATCTATGAAGTAAAACGCCAGCAGAAGAAAATCAATCTGACAAAAACCCATGAAAAAGCAGATATTTTCATGCAGAACCTTCCGGGATATTCATATACTGTTAAAGGGCTTTCTATGGAGGATATGTAGGACAAGTACAACTTAAACGACAAAGAAGCCACCTCGGAATATATCAATAAAAGTTCAAAAGGAGATTCTGTTTAATGCAGCATGATGGATTTGAGTTTTTTTTCAGGAACGAAATTGCAAACTAAATTTGACACAATCAAAATTTCCAAAGACGTACTTAATTCTATTTCTTGAGGTTAGTTCGAAGTTGCTTTGGGCAAGACAGGAACAGAAATTTTAATACAAGGAATTATATTGCTCAGCGATTTTCTTCCAGGAATATTCTTTTTGGCCAATGCGTTTCATTTCCTTGGCAATGTTTTCCAAGTTTTCTTTATTGGAAAAAAGAGAGATAAGTTCTTCACTATTTTTCCAATATAAACATTTATTATCGGTAGTAGCCTTATTATAAATACAATCAAAAGCAAATATTGGAAGATCAAGATTCATAGCTTCAACCAAAGAAGGATTTGTCCCGCCTGCACTATGTCCATGAATATAAATTGTAGCATTACTTCTTATCCAATTTATTACATGACTTTCATAGATAGGATCTAATAAATGAATATTGCTAAATTTTGAATATTTTTCTTTAAGTTCAGATCCATATTCTCCGTTTTTCCAGTTTCCAACCATTACAAGCTGCTGTTCTGGTAATTGCGAGAATGCTTTTAATATTTTATGAATGTTATTCTCCGGTTCAATTCTACATACTGTTACTGAATATGGATTTTTGCAGAAAGGATATTTTTCGTACAAAGAATCGTCTTCTATCTTTGAAACATGATCTCCACCATATGCAATTAAAACGGAATCTTTATTATAGGCTTCTTTTACATAATCTGTAATGCCTTTATTATCTCCAATAATTATATCTGAACATTTTACAGCCATTTTTTCGCTATGATGTAAAAGCCATTTTGCAAGAAAATTCCATTTATCGCGTTTCCACTCAAGTCCATCAATATTTGTAATTATCTTACCTTTAAATTTACGACGAATAAAAGGTAAAAACATACAACCTGATACACCAAGAATTAGCATTATATCAGCATTATTTTTTATTGCAATTTTCATAGACTCGAAATCATAAAAAATACTGTCTTTACCATTTGCATCACGGTCAAGATAGATAAGTTTTGCTCCCTTATACGTATCTAATCTTGTTTTATATTTTTTTGAAGTACAAAAAACTGTATATTGTATATCTTCTGGAGTATAATCCAACATATTTTCAACCAAAGATTCAAAACCACCATAGCAAGCTGGAACACCGACTGTACCTATAATATAGATTTGTTTTTTTTTATTTAACATAAAAATCTCCAAATTATAAAATTTTTGAAAACCTATTTTCAAAAGATTTTACTGTCAAATAATCTTCATATTTTTTACGAGCAGATTTTCCCATATCACCAATTTTTTCCTTATTATCTATAAAATACTTCAATGAATCCGCAAACATTTTTGTATCATTTGGTGATATAATCTTAGAATACGTCTCATCAAGAATCTCTACTGCACCACCATTGTTAGTTGCAATTATCGGCCGAGAAAACATCAACGATTCAAGTACAGTCGTAGGAAAGGGATCTGCCATTAAACTT
>JAEEKM010000290.1 GCA_016282455.1 Treponema sp.
ACAGAAAAACTTGAAGAAAAACTTTTTACTCTTTCTGGTATACGGAGTTTTGATTCCTTTGTTGATTATGGACTTTCCAGAACTAGTGTTTCTTTTGAACCTGGTACCAAAAAGAAAAGTGCATATCTTGCAATCCGCTATCTTACCGACAGTCTTTATCTTTCGCTTCCATCTGATGTGCAAAAACCTAAAATTATTTCTTCCTCTGCCAAAGATTCTTCTGTTTTTCTTGCCGCATTAAAAATCAATTCATCTATTCAGGGGGGAAGAAGCTGGGTAGAGGAAACTCTTCTTCCGGAACTGGAATGTATTGACGGAGTGGCAGAGGTTATTATAGCAGGTGGTGCTCAGGAAGAAATTCAGATTGCCTTTGATGCAGTTGAACTTGTCGGCAGAATGCAAAACCCACAGTCACTTTCACAGGCTGCAAGAGATGCAAATGCCCTCATTCCACAGTCTTATATTTCTGATCCTAAAAATAATATTCCGCTTTCCTTTAACACAAGACTTCAGTCTTTAAACGACTTACGTTCTTTACCGCTTAGGGACAGCGGCCGCTATACTTCTCTTGGAAATGTTTCAAAAGTTGATTTAGGAAGCAGAGAGCCTGAAGAATACGTAAGGCTTAACGGAGAAGACTGTATTTCTATTTCCATAAAATCTTCTGGTCTTGAAAACTGCATTAAACTTTCCAAAGACTGCAGAAAGGTTTTTGAAAAATACAATTTCCCCTCAGACTCATTTTTTGTTTTGTACGATTTTGGAAAAGAAGAAGAAGAGGCAGTGATTTCACTTTTTATCTGTCTTTTACAGTCGCTTTTGTTTGTAATAATTATACTCCCGTTTTTTTATAAATCTTTATCTCATGTATTGCTGGACAGTGTATTTATCTGCCTGTCCCTTATCTGGGGCACTGGTTTAATGAGCCTTCTTTCTGTTCCCTTAAACCAGAATACACTTTCTGCCCTTTGTCTTTCCTTAGGTCTTGCTTCCGATTCCTTTTTTGTAGTTGGGGAAAGTTATGAAAATAAGGGCTTATCAAGTGTTCCGTCTCTTCTTCCATCCCTGGCCGCTTCTTTTGCAACGACTGTCCTCACCCTTGTTCCCCTGTATTTTATGGATTCACTTTCCCCAGGTTCTGCAAATCTTTCCCTTACTTTGTTCTGCATGTTCTTTAGTTCTTCGTTTTTATCAATTGTTTTCTACCCCTGTTTTTTTGAACGCAGTTTTATAGAAAATCCACTAAATAAACTTCGCCTTACTTTTTTGAAAAAAACATTCCGCCTGGAGTTTTATCTTGTTAAAAAAGCCCTTCCTCATAAGAATGCCTTTACTTTTCTTTTTATTCTTTTGTGCATCTATCCGATTTTCAGTTTTATTTTCTCCGGGAAAAATCTTTCTGCAGAGGCAGAGGGGAAGGTTCTTCATGTTACCTGCGATTTTCCTTCTTCAAGACGGGCCCTTTGTGTGGACGGAGACATAAAAACTTTTGTGGAAAAAGTAAGTGAAGTGCCCGGTGTAAAGTGCCTTCTTTCTACTGCAAAAAAAGGTTCTGCCTCAATTGATGTTGTGCTTGAAAAGAAAACAAAGGCTTTTGAAATATCCTCAGTAATCAAAGAAAATGCTTTTCTTGTTCAGGAGGCTTTTGTTCATCTTCCTTCTGTAAAAGACAATAAGAAAAATCCCCTTACAATTTCTCTTGCAGTTTGTGGAAATGAATCTTCTAAATGCCGGGAGTATGCAAAAAAAGTCTCTTCTGTAATTACTGATGCAGATGTAATTTTACATTTTAAGGACGATGAAGCCTCTGCTTTTTTCATTCCTGACTATGCACAGTTATGCAGAAATGATTTAACTCCCTATTCTTTAAGCGGAACCTTACGCTGGCTTTTTTATGGTTCAGTCTGTGACAAGTGGATTGAAAAGGGGAGTGAATATGACATCAGGGTGTTTGGAAAAGACCTTTCTTCTCTTTCTGCAAAGGGAGCCCTTTCTGTAAAAGTTCCGGTGTATTCAAAGAAAAATAATCTTTACACATCTCTTCCGCTTTCTTCTCTGGGAGATATATGTATAAAAGAAAATCTTTCAAAAATCTACCGTAAAGACGGGAAACGCTGTGCCTGGCTTAGCCTTGAGTTTCCTTCGGGAGCACTTTCGTACAGGATGAAAAATATTAGTGAACGTTTAAAAAATCTTGAACTGGAAGAAGGATATTTTTTTTCTTTCTCTCATGAACAGGAAGAACTTCCGTCTTCTTTTATGAAACTTTTATTTTCCCTTCTGCTTTCACTAACAGGAATACTCCTTTTACTGATTGCCTTAAGTGAAAGTTTTTTCCGCAGTCTTCTTATGTTTTCCGTTATAACTCCCTCACTTACATTTCCGCTTCTTTTAAGAAATATTTTCGGAGTACCCCTCGAAGCCGCTGACCTTCTGGGTTTTGTTTTGCTTTCCGGTATCTGCGTAAACAACGGGATTTACATTGCAGGACAAAAAGTTTTTTCTGTTTTTTCAAGAGTCCGCTCTAAACTCATGAGTATTTTATTAACCTCTTTAAGTTCATTTCTCTCGGCACTTCCCTTACTTTTGGGAGCAGGAGAAGCTTTTAGCAGAAAGTTTTCTTTTGTTATTGCCTGGGGAATCCCTGCCTCCCTTGTGGTAAGTTTGATTTTTTTACCCCTCTTGTTGAAAAAAACATGAATATATACTATAAGAATACTATGAAATATACAGAACTTTCCCTTCCAAAAGCAGGAGACCGTGTTGTTG